>DATAMU010000333.1:0-4976 GCA_036266605.1 Candidatus Acidiferrum sp.
ATCACCGGCCAATCTGCCGACGAACACCGCGAATTTTGCCTCAACCTCGGCGCGAGAGATTTCTTTCAGAAGCCGCTCGATTTCGACAAGCTCAAATCCTCAATTCAGAGCGCGATCAACAGCCCGCAGAACGAACGCCGCCGCGATCACCGGATTCGCCTGAAAGTAATTCTCAAGTTGGTCGGCACTAGCGCCAGCGGCAAAAGATTCGACCTGCTCACCTCGACTGAAGACGTCAGCTCGAACGGCTTTCTCTGCAAATGCAGTGTCGATCTCGAACCCGGCGCAATCGTCGAAGTATTTCTTTTGAGCCGCAACTCGGAAGTGCTCGTCGGCCGCGCCTCTATGCGCCACACGCAGTGGCCCGGAACGGCTTGGCAAAATTGCGGCTTCGGTTTTGTCGAAAAGAACGCGAGTTGGGTGCTTTAGAAACACTCGCATTTTCCGCAAAAGAACATTCTGACAAAAAGCAGGATGATACTTGCATGGCGTCGCTGTTCAACATCGACGGACTCCGGGTGGAGTTCGCTCTTCCTTCAGGCGCGCGAGTCTATGCGCTTCGCGGTGTCGATCTTCAAATCGAGCCCGGCGTCTGCTGCGGAATTCTCGGTGAATCGGGCAGCGGCAAATCGACGCTCGCGAAAGCGGTGATTCAGCTTTTACCCGAAAGCGCGAAGGTCACTTCAGGCGCGATCCGTTTCAACGGTCAAGACATAGCAAAGCTCACCCGCTCGCAACTCCAGAACTATCACGGCAAAGAGGTCGCCATCGTCCCGCAAGAGCCTGGCCTCGCCCTCAATCCCGTGATGAAGATCGGCGAGCAGATCGCCGAGGTTTTGCGCGCGCATAATTCGTGGCCGAAGCAGCGCTATCGCAGTGAAGCCGAATCCCTGCTCGACTCGGTGCATCTGACCGCGACCAACCGCCGCATCTACAACGCCTATCCGCATCAACTCAGTGGCGGTCAGCAACAGCGCGTCGTGATCGCTCAAGCCCTAAGCTGCAACCCGCAATTGATCATCGCGGACGAACCGACCGCTTCTCTCGACGCTGAGACGGAAGCCGAAATCCTCCGACTTCTCGCCGACCTGAAGTCCCAGCGCCGGATGGCGCTGATTCTCATCACCCACGACCCGCGCATCCTCTACGCGCTCGCCGATCGCGTCGCTGTTCTCTACGCCGGTCGCGTCATCGAAGACGCTCCCGCCAGGGTATTTTTCGACAATCCACAGCACCCTTATTCGCGGGCGCTGCTTGCGTGCGCGGCCGCCTCACTGCCCGTTACCGAGCGGGACAAGCCAAGGAATTCGCACCTAGATTCACAGTGCGCCGACACGCGCGGGTTTCCGACGATCCCAGGCGATTCGCCCGATCCGGAACATATCGAGCCGGGCTGCGAATTTGCCCCGCGGTGCGACCGCCGCATGAGCAAGTGCGACTCGCAGCCACCCTCGCCGATCACCGTCTCTGATAATCGGCGGATCGAGTGCCATCTCTATGCAGACTAAACTGCAGCCTATTCCCGCGGCGAATCCGGTGATCCTTTCCGTCCGAAACCTCTCGCTCCACTACTTCCAAAAAACAGTCTTCGAGAGACGAATCCCCGTCACCGCGCTGACGAATGTCTCGCTCGACCTGCAGCGCGGAAAAACTCTGGCGCTCGTCGGTCCTTCCGGATGCGGCAAATCGAGCCTCGCCCGCTGCCTCGTCCTACTCGAAAGGCCCAGCTTCGGCGAAATCGTATATGCCGCCCAAAACCTCCTCGAACTAAAATCGAAAGAACTCAAAGAAGTTCGCCGCGACATTCATCTGATCTTCCAAGACTCCGCATCCGCGCTCAATCCCGGCATGACCATCGAAGAAGTCCTCCTTGAGCCGCTCGAAATCCACGAGCCCGCGCTCGCCAAAAAAGATCGCTTCCTGCGCCTGGTGTCCGCGTGCGAACAAGCGGCGCTTAGCTCCAAGTGGTTGACCCGCCGTCCCAGCGAACTCAGTGGCGGCCAGCGTCAACGCGTCGCGATCGCGCGCTCGCTCATCTGCCGCCCCAAAATCCTCATTCTCGACGAAGCTCTCAGTGCCCTCGACCTGTCCACCCAATCCCAAATCGCGAACCTTCTTCTCGATCTCCAGCGCGAGCACGCTCTGACCTATCTCTTCATCACCCACGACATGCGCCTCGCCCGCATGTTGGCCCACGATGTCGTCGTCATGAAAGGCGGCCGCATTCTCGACTCTTCCCCTTCGTCGCTATTAACTCCCGACATACACGCAAATCCCGCATCGATTGGCTCTATCTCCACCGCAAAGGATACTGAAACCATACGATTGCAAGAGATACCGTCTGTAAACGAGTAGTGCATGAAACAGCTCGCGTGGCGGTTGGGTCACAGGTTACTTCTGCTCGTAGGGGTGTCTCTATGCACGTTCGTTTTGCTCTCGGCCGCACCCGGTAGTTTTTTCGACGACCTCAAGCTCAATCCGCAAGTTTCTCCCGCAACTGTCACGAAGTTGCAGGCGCAGTACGGCGCCAACCGCCCCCTGCCCGAGCGCTACGCGCGTTGGGTCGAATCGATTTTCCGCGGCGATTGGGGATACTCGCTCTCGTATCATCGCCCCGTCGGGGGGTTGGTTTGGCAGCGCGCGCGCAACACGCTGCTGCTCACGACATTCGCCGTTCTTCTCGCATGGATAATCGCGCTTCCGTGGGGTATCGCCGAAGCGCTCTACAAGGGCGGCTGGATTGATCGAACCGGCGAAGTGATCCTCGCACTGTTGCTTGCCACGCCTGACGTTCTCTTCGCTCTGCTGCTTCTCTTGCTCGCCGCGCGCACCGGCTGGTTTCCGACCGGTGGCATGAGTTCATCCGAAGTAGCCGACCTTTCCTTCGGTGCAAGAATCTGGGATTTGGCGCGCCATCTTTTTCTCCCCGTGGTCGCCCTCGCTCTTACCACTCTTCCCATCCTCGCGCGCCATGTTCGCTCGGCCATGATCGGTGTCCTCGACGCGCCATTTCTCTCCGCCGCCAAAGGCCACGGCATTCCAAAGTTTCGCCTGCTCTATCGCCACGCTCTCCCGGTCGCGCTCAATTCGCTCATCTCTCTCTTTGGTTTTTCCGTCGGCTCGCTTCTCAGCATCTCGTTGCTCGTTGAAGTCATTCTCAGCTGGCCGGGGCTCGGCCCTCTCGTCGTTGAAGCCGTCCTCGCGCGCGACATCTATGTCGTCGTCGCCGCAACGATGTTTTCCGCGGTCTGCTTGATCGCCGGCAATCTGCTCGCCGACTTTCTTCTCTACTGCACCGATCCTCGCATCCGTTCGGTGCAGTCATGAACTTGACCGCGAGCGCTAAGCGAAACACTTTGCTCGTTTTGTTCGTCGCGCTCCATCTAGTCGTGATCTTCCCCGGTTTTTTTTCCACGCAGGGCTACGCTGAACAAAATCGCGATCTCCCATTCTCTCCGCCGACTCGCCTTCACTTCGTACGTCCCGACGGGCAAATCTCCCTACGCCCATTCGTTTACGGCTGGAATGAAGCCGCGCTCGATACCGGCATCTACGAAGCAGACCGTTCGCAAATTTATCCGCTCCAATTTTTCGTTCACGGATCGCCGTACACGATCGTCAAAGGCATCAACGCCAGCACCCATCTCTTCGGCGTGGAGAGCCCGGGACGTCTCTATCTCTTCGGAACCGATGACTTCGGCCGCGACGAGTTCTCTCGCATGTTATATGGCGGCCGCATCTCCATCCTCGCCGGCTGGATCGGCGCCGCCATTGCCCTATTTACCGGCGGAATCGTCGGCCTGATCTCCGGTTACACCGGCCGCTGGGTCGATTCCGTCACGATGCGCATGGTCGAACTATTCATGGCGCTTCCGTGGCTCTATTTGCTCTTTGCAGTTCGCGCCATTCTTCCGTTGCGAATCGAAACGACCGACACCTTCATCTTGCTGATCGCCATTGTCGGCATCATCGGTTGGGCTCGCCCGGCGCGTCTCGTGCGTTCCATGGTCCTCAGCGCTAAAGAACGAAACTTCGTGCTCGCCGCGCGCGCCATGGGCGCTTCGAACACGCATATCCTGCGAAAACACATTCTTCCCCAGGTTTACGCGCTCTTGCTCACGATGGCTGCGTATCTCGTTCCGCAGTTCATCCTCGCCGAAGTTACGCTCTCATTCCTCGGCCTCGGTATCGGTGAGCCTGTCCCCAGTTGGGGCACCCTTCTCGCTGAATTGCAGAAGTACAACGTCCTCGTCAACTACTGGTGGATGTACGCGCCCGGAATCGCGCTCGTCGCATTATTTTTGATCTATCACTGGGCGTCTTCGACGATTCAACAAAGAGTTGGGGTCCCCCTCACATGACCATCCGTCGTCGCAATTCGCAGTTCGATTTGTCCCGCGGTTTCGCGCTTGCTGCCACATTTTTGTTCTTTGTGTCGCTCGCCACGGCGCCATCATCGCTCGCTCAGGCTGCCCCATCACAAACCGAAATCGGCAAGCCCGGTGGACGCATCACCGTCGCGCTTCGCACCGATCCCAAAACTCTCAATCCCATCCTTGCGGTTGACACCACCTCGCGCGAAGTCATCGGCGCTATGCAAGCCGACCTCGTCCACATTAATCGCCAAACCCAGCGCACCGAACCCGCGCTCGCCTCCTCTTGGAAAGTCTCGCCCGACGGTCGCAAATACACGCTCGCTCTTCGCCGCGACGTCAAATTTTCCGATGGCGCACCCTTCACAGCCGACGACGTCATCTTCACTTTTCAGCTTTATCTCGACGAATCACTCAGCTCTCCTCAGCGCGATCTCCTCGTCATCGACAACAAACCCATCGCCGTAAAAAAAATCGACAACTACACCGTCGAGTTCGACCTCACAAAGCCCTACGGTCCCGGCGAGCGCATCTTCGACAGCCTTGCGATCCTCCCGAAACATCAGCTCGAAGCCGCCTATCGCGACAAAAAAATCGGCGAAA
>DATAMU010000334.1:0-2354 GCA_036266605.1 Candidatus Acidiferrum sp.
TCGTGCAAGTGTGGGAGACGGATTTCAAGATGGGCGCCGACCGCAACGTCGTCAATCCCGTGAATTTTCTCGATTGGACAGAACAGAATCGCTCGTTCAGCGGGATGGCGGCGATCGTAGACACATCGACGAAGCTCGGCCTCGGACAGGAACCGCTGCAGGTCCCGGCGATATTGGTTTCGCCGCAATTTTTCTCCGTGCTGGGTGTCACGCCCTTTCTCGGTAACGGCTTTACGGATGGCGACGGGAAAGAAGGCGGTGAGATCAAGGTAATCCTCAGCTACGAATTCTGGCAGCAACAATTCGGCGGCGCCCTCAACGTCGTCGGCCGCCACATACGAAACAACGAGCGACCCGCGACCATCATCGGCGTGATGCCGCGTGGCTTCGCTCTACCGAACGTGCGCGGCAGCGTCTTTCTGCCGTACGTCATCGATCGCAGTGCCAAATTCGCTGACGAAGGGCGTTACATGATGGTCGTCGCGCGGCTCAAGACAGGCGTGACCCTGGCGCAAGCGAACGAAGACATGCTGCGCGTCGCGGACTACACCGTCAAAACGCGCCCCAATTTCAATACCGACTGGAGCGCCGTGGTGTTGCCGATGCTGGAAGACGCTACCCGCGACGTTCACCAGCCGCTCTTGCTACTGCTCGGCGCTGTTGGCTTCGTTTTGTTGATCGCGTGCGCCAACGTCGCCAATTTATTGCTGATGCGCGGCGCGGGACGCGAACGCGAACTCGCCGTACGCGCGGCACTTGGCGCCGCGCGCGGGCGCGTCGTCTGTCAGCTGCTTGCGGAGAATCTCGTGCTCGCGATCGTTGGCACTCTCGGGGGACTCGCGATCGCCCACTGGGGCCTCGGCGCGCTGCTCGCGTTGATTCCGCAAGCGGCTCCGCTGCCGCGAATGAATTCGATTCACATCGATGCCACAGTGTTTTTGTTCGCTCTGGGCCTGACGTTTTGTTCGACGCTGCTTTTCGGATTGTTGCCCGCGCTTCGTTTGTCTCGCATCGATCTGCTCGAAGCGCTCAAGCAAGGAAGCTCTCGGACAGGCGTCGGCGGCAATCGTCGCGTGCGCCAATCGTTGTTGGTCGCGGAGATCGCGCTCGCCCTCATGCTTTCCGTCGGAGCAGGCCTGCTGCTCCGAAGCTTCCAGCGGCTGACTTCGGTGAACCTAGGTTTTCGCACCGATAATCTCGTCACCATGCGCGTGTTTGTGAGAGATAACGTCGATGCGATTCCGGATCGAGCGCGTTACCTCGATCGCCTGGTGGAAACAGTGCGCGGCGTCCACGGCGTCGAAGCGGCGGGCTTCACCCATTTTCTGCCATTGATGGATCGTGTTTCGGGCTCGTGTTTTGCGTTGGATGCGCAGCTTCCGCAAAACATGGCGGATGCCCCGAACGCGCAATTTCTCGTCGTGAGTTCACAGTATTTTGATGCGATGCGAACACCGTTTCTCGCCGGCCGCGATTTCAACGCGCACGACACCATCGACGTACCAACGTCGATCATCGTGAATCAGGCATTCGTGCGGCAATTTTTGAATGGCAAGGATGCGATAGGGCAACAGGCGAGTGTCTGCTGGGACGTGAAAAATCCGGGCCGCATCGTCGGCGTCGTCGGCGACACGCGCCAAACGCGATTGAAGGACGATCCCAAGCCCACAATTTTTCTGGCGAATTCGCAAGCAGGCGCTTACGGCGTGACGCTGGTCATTCGCACCGCCGATGACCCAAGCCAGGTCATCCGTCCAGTGGAAATGGCCATCCACCAATACGATCCGCAACAAGCCATATCGGAAGTCCAAACAATGGAGCACGTTTTCTCTGACTCCGCCTCCGAGGCGCGCTTCCAGCTCATCCTGTTGCTCATCTTTGCGGGGATCGCCATCGTGCTCGCGATGATCGGCGTCTACGGCGTCGTCTCGTATTCTGTGACGCAGCGCACGCAGGAAATCGGCGTTCGCATGGCCATGGGCGCCGACACGAGCCAAATCGCGCGCATGGTCTTGCGCGAAGCGCTTTGGCTCGCCGGGCTAGCCGTCGCGATCGGCCTCGCAGGCGCCATCGCGCTGACTCGTGTGATGGAATCTCTTCTCTACGAAACCGCGCCAAACGATCCAACGACTCTCGCGATCTCGGCCGCCGCAATTCTCATCGTCGCCGCCGCAGCCGCCTTGATACCCGCGCGCCGAGCGACTCACGTCGATCCTTTGGTTGCCCTGCGATACGAATAGGCGAGGAGGGACAAACTGTGCGCCAGTCCTTACGAAGTATTTGGCTGAGAATCCGATCGCTCTGGACGCGTCGGGAGATCGAGCGCAATCCCGACGATGAACTCTCTTTTCATC
>DATAMU010000335.1:0-10124 GCA_036266605.1 Candidatus Acidiferrum sp.
CCGCTGATCGTGCCGCCCGTGCCCATGCCGCAGACGAAATGCGTGATTTTGCCTTCGGAGTCTTCCCAGATTTCCGGTCCGGTGGTGAGGTAATGCGCCTCCGGATTCATCGGGTTGTCGTATTGATTCGGGTAGTAGGAATTCGGGATTTCTTTCGCCAGCTTTTTCGCGACCGAGTAGTAACTGCGCGGATCTTCGGGCTCGACCGCAGTGGGGCAGACAATGACTTCTGCCCCGAGCGCTTTCAGGAGATCGACTTTTTCTTTCGACTGTTTATCGGTGATGGTGAAAACCATCTTGTAGCCGCGGACGGCGGCGACGAGCGCGAGTCCCATACCTGTGTTGCCACTGGTACCTTCAATGATGGTGCCGCCGGGCTTGAGCAGGCCCCTTTTCTCGGCTTCGTCGATCATGGTGACGCCGATGCGATCTTTTACCGAGCCGCCGGGGTTGATGTAGTCGGCTTTGACGTAAATCTGCGGCTTCAAACCCTGGTTGATGCGATTGAGGCGGACCAGCGGTGTGCGTCCGATGGCTTCGAGGATGTTGTTACATTTCATGTTCGGTCTTCCAACTTGCGCTCAAGATTCGACCGCTCGATGCGCGCTCGATTCGTACGGCTTGCTGTTTTTAGAGAAAACTGCCGGCGAGACGCCGGCGCTACCAACTGCTGCCGCGTTTGCGTCAAAATTCTGTGGGCGGGCCGTCGATACTGTGGCAGTGTGCGGCGTGCCACAATCCAACCAGTTTAGCATGCGCTCGCGAGACGCGAGGGCGGCGAAGGAGATGCTTGTGTCGCGGCAGAACATTTCGAGCGGGACGCAGTGGGAACCGATCGTGGGGTATTCGCGAGCGGTGAGGATCGGGAATTGGGTGAGCGTATCGGGGACGACGGCGACCGGGCCGGACGGGAAGATTGTGGGCGTCGGGGATGTGTATGCGCAGACGGTACAGACGATCCGGAACATTGAGGCGGCGCTGGCGAAGGCGGGCGCCGGGCTGAAGGATGTGGTGCGGACGCGGATTTTTGTGACGAATATTGGGGATTGGGAGAAGGTGGGGCGGGCGCATGGGGAGTTTTTTGCGGCGATCCGGCCGGCGACAAGCATGGTGGAGATTTCCAAGTTGATTTCGCCGGAGATGCTGGTGGAGGTGGAGGCGGACGCGATTGTGGAGGGGTAGTTTCGCCGGAGTTTCGCTTTTAGGCCAACCCCTCCCCCTGTTTTTCGCAAGAGTGAATAAAGCCCGCGGATTGTTATAGTTGTGGGCGAGGCCGAAATCGAGAGTGTGAAAGTTACTGATTTGGCTGAGGTTGCGGGAGCGCGTAGGCGACATAGTTCGTCCCAAAACGGGAAAAGCGCCGGTGAGTGCCGGCGCTTTTTGCTTTCTATAGAGCTGAAAACAGTATACCAGATTATTAGTGTTTGTCAAGTGGTACTAGGACATTCGAATGAGGGACAGAGTATTTGCGCAGCACCGCGAGCAAAAACCGGACCGTGGGTCGACGGGTCGGTAGGGGCGGTGTTGAATCTAAACCCGCACCCTTGAAAATCGCAAGGGTGGGGCATCCAACGACTGTCTTGACGGATTGATTGGTCAAAGCAAATCCGGGAGAGGTAGGACTTAACGACCGGGCAAGTTGGGGCGCGGCGTGCTGCGCCCCTACAACAGAAAAACGGCGCGTCTGCGGAAGCGGGGCGGTGTTGAATCAAAAACCGCACCCTTGAAAATCGCAAGGGTGCGGCACCCCCATGCCGGTCGGTTGAGTTGAGGGTTAGTAGGTGACGCGGACGCGGTATTTGAGGACGGAGTTGGCGTTGGCGGCGACGGGGACGTTGAATTGGGCGGCCCAGGCGGCGGTTTTGGTGAATTTGTAAGAGGAGGAGAGGATTTCCCAGGTGCCGCCGATGGGTTCGTTGCACTGGACGGTGACGGCGGAGTCTTTGTGGTTGCGCAGGGTGATTTCGAATTCCATTTCGTAGACGTTGGTGGCGATCTTTTTGAAGTCGGTTTGTTTGCGCTCGGAGACGACGTCGAAGGCGTTGCCGATGTGGATGTTGATGTCCTCGTCTTTGGGCGTGTGGGCGATGCGGTCTTCGCCGACGAAGAGGACGCCGCCTTTGGAATCCTTTTGATAGACGCGGACGTTGCCTGCGGGCAGGGGCATGCCGAGGCCTGATTTTTCGTCGTTGCGGAATTTGTAGAAGACCATGACCTGGTCTTTGATCGGTGAGCCGGGATTTTGATAGTTGTGATAGTAAAAATTCTGGCCGTTGACGATGAGGATTTTTTCGACCGGCACGGCGCTTCCCTGCAACAAGCTGATCTGCTTGGTTTCCTGATTTTCAATCGAGGTGCGGCGGCCGAGTGTGTAGAGGTGATACTCGGAGAAATTTTCCTGCTGGAATGGCGCAGGAGCCGCGGCTTTCATTTCCATTCGACCGTTCACGGTTAGATCTCTAAGCGAATCGCCCGCTACGCGATTGAGATCGCCGGCGACGAGTTGCAGGCGCGCGTTGTGGAACGCAGTGCCGCTGTTGTTGCTGAGCGTGACCCAGCCGTCGAGATCGGCGGCTTTGTCATCGCGATTGACGGTGAGGACGTAATCGGAATTCCAAGAGAGCGCGTTGGCGAGATAGCTGGTTTCGATCTGCTGCCTTTGCGCGCCGGAATTTTCGAGCGACATGAGCAGCGTGGGGTGATCGTAGAGGTTGGCAGGGACTTCGGGGAAGCGATAGCTCTGCGCATAGCCGCCGGTGACGATGTCGTCGCCGATTTTCCAGACCTGGCCGTTGTTGTCGGAGAGCAGAGTGGCTTTGATTTCTTCATTCTTCAGGTTGCCGTCTTTGTCGGTGTAGGTGTGGACGAGCGTGACTTCTTTGCCGACGTATTTGTGGAGGAGTTTTGCGGGATCGAGGAGATCGTATTCGTAATTCTGTTCGAGGACGTTGAGCTTGGTGGCGTCGGTGAGCGAGCGGAAATGGACTGTGGCGGGATTCACGGTGGCGGCGATGTCTTCGAATTTGAGGCGGAAGTTGCCGGTGGGGAGAGTGAGATTGCGCACATCGCGGATGAGGGCGATGTTGGAGTTGTAGACGGTGACGTTGAGATCGGTCTGATCGGTGAGGGTTGTGGTGGCGGAGTTTTTTGTATCGGCGGAGTCGTGCTGGCCGCGGGCGTTGGCGGGCGTGTGTGTGGCGATGACGGCAGAAGCGAGGGCCAGGGCCGTGCCTGCGATTGCGGCGGAGCGGTTGCGAAATTTTTTGGCGGTAGAACTGGGAGTGAGCATTGTTTTTGTCCTCGATTCGAAAGTGCGATTTGCGTTCCTTGGTTAGAACGAGGATGAAGAGAAATCTTGCAGCGTGAGTTGAGGGTATCGCGGATGACGGTTTGCGGGGAGAAATAGATAGTCGAAGAGGACGAAAAATCAAACCGTGCGCACGGTTTTACGACTGGGCAAGCTGGGGCGCAGCGTGCTGCGCCCCTACATGAAACGACGACACGATCGATGTGCGTTGACGGCCCGTTCACGAATGAAAATTGGAGGCGGCGATTATTCCTGGAGGCGGGTGCGGGTCCAGTGGGAACCGGCGGTGGTGGTTTCGAAGGCGCGGCCGGCGGAGTCGGTGATGGTGGCGGAGTCGGCGTTGATGCTGAAGACGCCGAGCAGATCGGCGCTGGAGGGCGAGCCGATTTTTTGCCAGGTGGCTCCGCCGTTGATGGTGCGGAGGATGGTGCCGTTGCGGCCGACGAGCCAGCAGACCTGATCGGAGTAGGCGGAGCCAGCGATGAGATCGGTGACGACGCCGCTTGGCTGGATGGACCACGTTGTGCCGGAGTCGGTGGAGCGCTGGATCTGGCCGGCCTGGCCGATGCGCCAAATTGTTTTGCCGCTGGGGGCGGGGACGCTGAGAGGTGTGCGAGTGCTTAGCGTGTTGACCATGCGGCCGTTGACGGGCGCGGTGGATGGGGTAACTTGCGCGCCGCCGCGCGAACCGGAATCGGCAACGGCAACTTCGTTAACGATGCCGGGGCTGACTTTTGAGCGGGCGGGCGGCGGAGTTGCGGGAATGCTGGAGGGCGAGTTAGAGGTGGATTGCAGAACAGCGTTGGCGTCGGCGAGCGCTTTTTCTACAGGCGACGCAGGGGCCGGCTTTCGCGGACTGGCGGCGGCAGCCTGACGGCTTGCGCGGGCCGAGGAGGCGGACTCCTCGTCGCGCGGAATGAACGTGGCACCCTGTGCGGCGGCGTCTTTTTTGGTTTTCAGTTCGAGTGCTTTCGCGGCGTCGAGGGCGTTCTTGCCTTCGTCGAGAGCGTTGGTGGCGGAATCGGTTGGAGTTTTCGAAAGAGCTTGCGGTGGTTGCGGCGTGGGTTTGGGTGCGGTTGCGTCGCCTCGCGAAGCGGAGGCGTTTGGCTCGGAAGCAGCGGGTGGGGAGTCCTTGGCAGTTTCGTCGGCGGGCGGAGCTGGAGCTTGCGCCGGCGATTGCGCAGGCATCTCAAGTTTTTGCTGGTGATTTTGAGCAAGATCGAAGCTTTTGTTCTGGTCGCGGAAGACGAGCCAGAAAATGATGGCGGCGGCGATGGCACCGAAAATGGCGACGAAGCGGACGAGTTTGGGGCGCTCTTCGCGTGGGGAGCGGAAGGTGATGGTGGCGGAAGATGGCGGCGCGGATTTCGCGGCTGCGGCGGCGACGAGCGGCGGCTTTGGAGCTGCAGACACGAGGCTAGGCGCTTGGGATTGGATTTGCGATGGCGGAGCGGCTGAGGCGGCGACGAGGTCGAGTTCGTGTTCGATTTCGAGTTCGGGCGTGGTTTCCGGTTCGGACGCGACGGAGGCTTCGGCATGAGGAGCGGCGGCCATCGGGGGGGCTACTTCTTGTAGGTTCGATTGGAGTTTTGCCGGCGACTCGGGTTGGGCTTCGAGCTGAGGCTCGATTTCGACGGCGGAGCCGCCTGCGGGGGCGGATTCCGATTCGGGAATTTCAAGGACGATCTGATCGAGCATCAAGTCGCGATCGGCTTCGACGAGAATCGGGTCGGTGGCTTCGAGTTGGGCGAGGATTTCTTGGCAGCGTTCGCAAGTGGCGATGTGAGCTTTGTGATGGGCCATTTCCTCGGGATCGAGGAGGCGCTCGTGATAGGCGGCGAGAGTTTCGGCGTCGAGGCAGTCGTTGCCCTGAGCGGCGCTGGTTGAGCCGAGGTGGCGGGCGAGCGCTTTGTCGAAATTTTGTTCGCGGTCGTCACGCGGCATGACGGGCTCCTGAATTAGAACGTGTGGCGGCGTGGGGCTTGCAGGTCGGACGGGCACGGCGGTGCCGTGCCCCTACAAATTCGGCGGTGCGCAGTATCGTTTGGTGCGAATGGCGAAATTCGCGGCGGCATTGGCGGTGGCGCGTCATGAGTCTCGCCTTTCGGGTTGGGGCGGCTGTGGGGTCTTGGTCGCGCCTGGCGCGACGGAGGGCACCGGAGTCGTTGGCGGCGCGCTCGCCGGGGCGGCTGGGAAAACCTGATCGAAGTTGAGCGGGGCGTCTTCGGCGGCGTATTCGAAACAGAGCGCGATTTGCTCGTCGGTGAGAGCGGGCTGGGGATACGTTCCGTTTTGGGACTGAAATTGGCCGGAGCGCAGAGAGGCTTCGACGGAAGCGCGGAGTTCGCGGCGAATGCGATCGAGATTGCGCGAGACGCTGGATTCGTGCTCGCCGAGTTCGCGGCCGATGTGCGCAAGGGTTTGCTGGTCGGCGTAGTAGAAGCGGAGACGCCGAAGGTCTTGCGGGTCGAGAGCTTTGAAGGCTTTATGGAGCGCGTCGGAAAAGAGCGCGAGGTAGCGGGAGCGGTGAGGGTCGGGGGAGGAGTCGTGAGCTGGATTGGGGAAGGATGAGGCGGAGTCGATGGGAGTGACGCGTTCCCGATTTGGAACTCCATCGTTCGAACCGGACATGGATTGATCTTCGATTTCGACAAAGCGGCGCGATGCGCGGATGGAATCGATGTGGCGCTGAGCGAGAACGGCGCGGAGCCAGGTTTTCAGGGAGCTGCGGCCGTGGAAATAGCGGAAGAGCGAGCGGTCTTCGGATTTGCCCGACGCGGATGTGGCGATGCCGTAGAGATCGGTGAAGAGCGAATCGGCGAGATCCTGAGCAGAGACGGAATCGGGCTTGCAACGAAGAATGGCGGCAGCGGCAGTGCGAAGGTAGCCGCGGTAGGTGATGACGAAAAATTCCCATGCGGCGGGCTGGCCGCTGGCGCACGCGGCGGCGAGGCTCAAATCCTGGAGGTGAAGCGCGCCGAGAAATTCGTCGAGCTTTTCACGGGAGATTTGCTCCGCGCGATCGCACGCGGCGAAGCGTTTTGCGGCGCTGCGTTCGAGCGCATCTTCGAAACGCTGGCGCGAAACCGACCACGGGGAGGCGGAAACTTCGGAATACAAACGATCGACGAGATCGGGATGCGCGGCAAGCAGACGTGGCGGTTTGGCGGAGCCACGCGCGGCGCCGTCCATACCCCCCGTATTGCTACTTGATTGCGCGCACATTTCGCGGCACCCTATTCAGAGCAACCGGCATCACAGGACATACCTCCGGGAGAACCGGAGGGCAGCCAGGGAGCCGGTACATGTCCCCCCTGGTCCCAACAGCGCAGTCTCTAGACAACGTTGCGTCCCTACCCGCAACAATACAACTTCATCGGGTCAGTCGGTGAAGATGGTTCGCTACTAGCATTAGCGACTTAGCGACGCTAGTACCATTGGCCTATTAGGCGGTCCCCAGCCTCATCTGTACTCTTGCTTGGCCAAAGCCCAAGGCCTGTCCGGCCCGGCGAACACTAGAAGACCCTGCGTTGCCGGACGCTTGCTTGAAAACTGGAAGAAGAAAAAACCTAGGCGGACAGGATGAATACGGTAACAGAAGAAACGCCGGCACGGCAGACGCGTCTCAACGTGGGCTTCGAGGCGCATCAGGGCGCGAACGGCAAGACCGAAGCGTGGAAGCGCTCGATCGGAAATAAAGGTGTGGCAGCGCGTCTGGAAATGCTGCCAGAAGGCGAATCGCGGCTGGGCCGAGTGGGCGTCAGCCTTGTTGCACAGGTTTTGATTTTGGGATTCTTTGTAGCGCTGCCGATTTTCTTTCCTGAGAGACTTAAAGCTGTTTTGAATCAGCAAGTTATACCACTGGCGATGCCGGTCACGGAGATCGTGACACCGCCGCCCCCGCCACCTGTTGCGAAGGTGAAAGTCGAGCCGAAGCCGGCTCCTCCCATCGAGATCAAGCTGAATCCGAAGCAGCCGCATATCTTCGTGCAGCAGAAAGTGCTGCAACCGAAGATCGAGAAGGTCGAAGTGAAGGCTCCTGAACTGGCGCCGGCGCCGGTCATTCAGTCGCAGATTGTGGATCAATCGAACCAGCCGAAGCGTCCGCGCGAAGAAGTGAAGATGGCGATGGACACGGGCAGCGCGGCGACGCCGACGATCAAGGCGGAAGCGAAGAATGTGCAGACCGGCGGGTTTGGCGATCCGAACGGATTGCCGGGCAAAGGCGACCCGAACAAGACGACGAATGTGAATCGCGCGGGATTGCAGGCGCTTCCGGGCGGGCCGGGATACGGGAACGGCACGGGCGGCGATAAGGGCGCGCGTGGCGTGATCGCGAGCTCGGGATTTGGAAACGGGACCGCGGTGCAGGACGGCGGCGGATCGAAGCGCGCGGTTTCGACGAGCGGATTTGCGAACCAGACCGTGGCCGACAACACGCCGAAGCAGAAGACGGTGGAATCGGCGACGACTCCCGTCGAGCTGCAGGAAAAACCGAAGCCTGTTTATACGGAAGAAGGCCGCAGCCTGAAGATCGAGGGCGACGTGGCGCTGGATGTTGTGTTTCAGGCGAACGGCACGGTGACGGTGACGAAGGTGGTCAGCGGGCTGGGCCACGGACTCGATGAGGCTGCTGTGCGCGCCGCGCAGCAGATCAAATTTAAGCCGGCGAAGCGCGACAACCAGAACGTGGATTTTCCGGCGCGGATTCGAATTCAGTTCCGGCTGGCGTACTAACGCCAGATTGTTAGCGGAGCAAGGTTTTTACTGAGGCCCAGATTCACTGAGGAGAGTTACGATGCGTACGTTTGCTTTCAAAGGGATCTTGGGGCTCGCGCTGTTGAGCGGGCTCGGGACCGTGGCTGCCGCAGCGGCCACGCCCACACCGGAACCGTTTCCGGCTGATCAGGCGCGGACGATGGAAGAAGTGACGGACCGCGTCGTCAAAGCGGAACAGCAGATGAACAACGACGTCCGCAAGTATTCGCCGCTTGTGGAGACGTACATCCAGAATTTGAAGCCGGACACCGAGCTGGGCTATGTACCGGCCGGCGACAAGTATTTTCTAGGCAAGGCGGATTTCGGCAAGGGCGTGAATCTCGTGTCGCTGTCGGACACCGACAGCAAGGGCAAGAAAGTCCTCGGCGGCGTCGGCAATTTCTTTTCATTTGCGATGCAGTATCTGCCCGACGGCTTTTTGCAGATGATTTTTATCGACACGAACGGATTCGACAAGCAGCACTACCATTTTGATTATGTGAAGCGCGAATTTTTGGGCGAAGTGCGCTGCCTGGTGTTTGACGTGACGCCGCTGCCGAAGTCGGGCAAGGGGCGCTTCCTGGGCCGCATCTGGGTTGAAGATCAGGACTATCACATCGTGCGCTTCAACGGCGGATACGGCGGGGCGGGCAAGACCACGTACTACTTCCACTTCGACAGCTGGCGGACGAACTTGCAGCCGGGAGTCTGGCTGCCGTCGTTTGTGTACAGCGAAGAAAAGGAATTGCACTACGCGATGACGAAAAAGCTCGACTTCCGCGCGCAGACGCGGCTGTGGGGCTACAACATCGGCAAGGCGCAGCAGGAACAGGAATTGAGCAAGATTTTGGTCGAGACGCCGGTCACTGACGACACCAAGACGGCGAACGACCTGACGCCGGTCCAGGCGCAACGCTCCTGGGATCGGGAGGCGGAAAACAACGTTTCGGATCGTTTGCAGCGGCTTGGATTGATGTCGCCTCCAGGTGAAGTCGATAAGGCGCTGGAAATTATCGTCAACAACCTGGAAGTGACGAACAATCTGGATATTCAGCCGGAGATTCAGTGCCGCGTGATGATGACGACGACGCTCGAGTCGTACACGCTGGGACATACGATCGTGCTGAGCCGCGGTTTGATCGACGTCGTGCCGGACGAAGCGAGCCTGGCGATGATCATCGCCCATGAAATGGGGCACGTCGTTCTGGGCCACCGGATGGACTCGAACTTTGCGTTCTTCGATCAGCTTTTGATCGACGACAAGGACTCGTTCCGTCACTTTGGATTCGCGCGGACGCCGGAAGAAGAGACAGCGGCGAATGCGAAAGCAATCGAGATGCTGAAGAAGTCTCCGTACAAGGATCAGCTTGCGAACGTGACGCTGTTCCTGACGGCGCTGGATGCGCGTCAGAAGCAGGTGCCGAACCTGATCAGCGCGCACCTCGGGAATCGCGTGCCGAACGTTGGCGATTTGAAGTCGGGCACGGCGCCGGACACGAAGGCGAATCCGCAGCTCATCGCGGCGTTGCCGATCGGCGGGCGCGTGAAGCTCGATCCGTGGTTCGACAACCTGGCGCTGCTGAAGAGCAAGCCGGTGGGACTGGTGGCGGAACGGGAGAAGATGCCGTTCGAAGTGACACCGTTCATGCCGTATCTGACGCGGTTTAATGCGGCGGATACGACTAAGCCGGTGAATGCGAGCGCGAATGACGGCAAGGCGCCGGAAGCGTCGGCGAATGCTTCGCCGGATGGTTCGGCGAAACCGTAAGCGACTCACTCTAACAATTCAACTTTGCGGACGGCTCGGCGAAATGATCGCCGGGCCGTTTTGCTTTTCAGGTAGCGCCGGCATCCTGCCGGCGGGTTCCCGAACCCATCGGCGAACGTGGCCATATGCGATTTCTGTTGACAAGGGCGCCGAGTTAGTTGAACATTCAACTCAATGAAAGCCACACGCAAGCCGACTCGGGAACGGATTGTCGAAGCGGGGCTCTATCTCTTTTGGCTGCAAGGGTATGCGGCTACGGGAATGGCCGAAATACTGGCTCGAGCCGAAGCG
>DATAMU010000336.1:0-8406 GCA_036266605.1 Candidatus Acidiferrum sp.
TTTTATTTTTTGGCTGTCGAGCAAGAAGAGCGTGACGAACGCGATTGCGCGGCGCGGGATGAAGCACGGGTTTGCGCGGAGGTTTGTGGCGGGGGAGACGCTGGCCGAGGCGTTGACCGCGAGCGATGAGCTTTGCCGCAACGGGCGGCATGTGAGCTTGAATCATCTCGGCGAAAACGTGACGACGGAAGCTGCGGCGCGCGAGGTTTGCGCCGGGTACATCGACATGATTGAGCAGCTGCAAGCGCGGAATCTCGTTGGAAATATTTCGATCAAGCTGACGCAGTTGGGGCTCGATTTGGGTAAGGATTTTTGCGCGTCGCTGACGTTGTCGATCGCGAAGCGGGCAGCCGAGCTGGGGCGGACGATCGAGATGGATATGGAAGGGAGCGGCTACACCGACGTTACGCTAGATATTTTTGAGTGCGTCCAGCGGGAGACGGCGAATTGCTGCCTGGCGATTCAGGCGTATCTGCATCGCAGCGAGAACGACCTTCAGCGACTTGCGCCGCTGAAGCCGAAGATTCGGCTGGTCAAAGGCGCGTATCGCGAGACGGCGAATATCGCGGTGCAGGGCAAGGCTGCGGTCGATGCGAATTATAAGAAGCTGACGACGATGCTGCTGGAGGGCGCTGCGCGCGGGGCGTACTTCCCCGCTTTCGCTTCGCACGATCCTTTCATGGCGGCTCTTGCGCAAAGCGAGGCCGCGCGGCTTAGCGTGTCGAAGGACAAATACGAATTCCAGATGATCTACGGCATTCGGCGCGATTTGCAGCAGCAGGTCTACGACGCCGGGAACATTTTGCAGGTGTATGTGCCGTTTGGGACGGACTGGTGTCCTTATTTTATGCGAAGGCTGTCGGAGAGGCCGGCGAATTGCTGGTTTGTGCTGCGGAGTTTGATTGCGGAGTCGTCGGGCTGAGGCGATGGCGGACACCCGTGTAGCGGCGTTAGCGCTGAGATCCTTCGCTTCGCTCAGGATGACAACGTTTTGGAAAAGGGATGACTTTCAGGCGTTGAGCTGCTTCATCCTGGTTTCGCGTCGTTGCATCAATCGGTGACGTCGAAATCGACGACGCGGTTGGGGGCGTTTCGCTTGGCGCCATCCACCGCCTGCACGAGCAGCTGGTAGCCGCCCGCCGGCAGATCCTTCGTCGCCACCTTCAACCCCACCGGAATCACCGGATTCCCCTTTTGAATGAAATCCTCGGCAGGCATTGCGCCGGTAAACATGACGTCTTTCTTTGTGGCGCGATCGATGATGTGATAGGCAAACGCCACCTTCGGCGGATTGTCGCCGGTCAGCAACGGTTCGTAAATCTCGGTGTACATGATGACGTTGTCGGTTTTCTTGAAGCGATTCGTGGCTGAAGGAACAACTTGAATGCCTTTCACGATCAGCGGCGTGTGGTCTTCGAGCAGCACGGAGTCGAGCCCGGTCGGCGTGTCCGCGACGCGCGTCGGATTGTTGGTCATCACGATGCCGCCAAGGCTGAGCGCCTTTCCGTCGTAGGGATCGATTTTCAGCGGCGTTTCGAATTTGCCGAAGGAATCGCCACCGCCGCTCAACACAACGGTGAGTTTGTACTCGCCCGGCACGGCATCGAACTGATTCTGGTAGTGATACGGCTCTTTCTGAAACGCTTTCCAATCGTCCTTTTCGAGGTCGAGATCGATCGTGTCGCTGAATCTCGCGCCGACGGTGCCGTCGGGCTTGTACGCGATGCCCAGAACGTTCACCGTCGAGTGATACTTCCCTTTTTCTTTGTCGAACTTCAGCGAATCGGCGGGAATTTCCATCGCCAGGTTCACACGCGCCACGTTCGCGCCCGTATAGAAATACGGCGACTCAAGATTTCCGTGAATCGAGCCGGCTTGTCCTGCTGCGGCGGCGCGGGCCTCGAGTTGCTTCTCCACCGGCTTGCCGGCGAGCAAATCCTCCGGGCGTGCGTTGCAATAACCACTGCGGGAGCGAACGTTGAGCCCGCCGTGATTCATTTTTACTTTCAGCGTGTGGCAGCTTCCTTCGGGCGAATCCTTGGGGACATAGCCGAGAATGTAGAACTCGTTGCCTTCTTTCGAAATCCGATCGAGGCCGCCGACGAGATCGTTCGTATTGAAAATCGTGAATCCGCCGGTGCCGTCGGAGAGCAGCGCGAGCACTTGCTGATTGGTCGTGACCGACGATGCCAGCGTGGGTAGAAGATTCTGGGCCTGGTTGAACGGACTGTTCGGGTTCAGATTGTTGTATGGGTTGTATGGATTGTAGGTCGTCGGAGCGGTACGAGTGCCGCCCGGAGTTCCCGTCGTCGGAGTACCGCCGGTCTTCCCGCCGCCTCCGGTTTTGCCGCCGCCGCCCGTCGATCCGCCGGCGCCTGTGCCTCCGCCTTTACCACCTGCGCCTCCGGCTCCCCCCGCACCGCCGCCGGTGCCGCCGCCTCCACCGTGACTGCCGCCCGCTCCACCACCTCCGCCGGCTCCGCCTCCACCGCCTCCGGGATGCTGCGGAGAGTAAGACGCGAGTACGAAGCGCGGGCCATCCGTTTTATTGTCGATCGCCGGAACATCATTTCGCGCCATGCCGCCGGGAACCGCGGCCATCAAACCTCGCACGTCGAGCGAATAGACGGCAACGTTTGCCTTGTTGCAAGCGTCGATGGTGGCGAGCAGTTCCGCGTGCGACGTCGGATCAAGCGGAAATCCCGCGGAGAACAGCACGAGCATCTTGCGTCCCGGAACGGACTGGAGATTTTTCGCCATTTGGCGCATCGCGAGCAGCATCGTGCGCGCCCCAAACTCAGCTTCATTGCCGCTGATTCCAAGCAGGCTCGGTCCGCCGATCGAGCCGGCGCTGCTTGTATCGGTGGTGTTCGAAGCGACGGCCGACGTTTTCGCATTCTTTACGGCTGTGTGTAAGACGTCGGCGTTCGCGGTGAAATTTTGCGTAACGCGCAACGCTCCGCCGAATTCGACGACCGCCATCTGCCTGTCGGGTCCTGCGTTCGCGTCAATGAATTTTCCAGCCGCGGCACGCGCTTGAATCTGATCCGGCAGCGCCATCGATGCGTTGTCGAAAAACAGAACCAGATAACGCTTGATCGATTTGTTTGCTTGAATGGCGGCGTCAGCGCCGCTCGAAAACGCCGATACCTGCTGCTCTTTGTTGTCTTCGTAAACTTTGAAGTCGCCCTGCTTCAGGTCGTGAACGTAGTTCCCCTTTTTGTCGGTGACGACGGCATCGACGATCACGAGTTTCGACTCCGACTTAATCACGGGAGATTGAGGCGGCGTTGCCGAAAGGTCGGAGGCGGGATTCTGCGGCGGAGTTTGAGCGCTGGGTTGTGCGGAAGTCTGTGCCGGCGCCGGTGGAGCTTGTGCGGCATCTTGAGCCCGCACTAACCCACCGCCGACAGTCAGAAAAACTCCGAATGCCGCTAGAGCTGTGATCCGGGAACGCATTTTCTTAGTTTGCGCCATGACGTGCTCCCCCAAGAGCATTTACCGCAAAACAAGATCGCTCTATGCAAAACGAGCGAAACTCAATACGGGATCGTGACCGCTCCATTTTTCGCCGCCATCTGCGCGCCTTCGCCATCACGCACCACCATGCGCACCAGATACGTCCCCGGCTTGATGTCGAAGCTCGATTTCACCGTGAGCCCCGTTTTGTCGAGCCGCGTCAAAGTCGGATCGAGCAGCTTCATCTCGAGGATTTTTTCTCCGCCGGTGATGAAGTTTCCGTTTTCGTCAAAGATCGCAGTGGCGAATGTAAGGTTGTCATTGCTCCGTCCCGCATCTTTTCGGAAGCGGATCGCATTCATATCAACGCGGGTCAACACCGCCAGCTTCGCTTGCGTGTCGCTGCTTTTGAAAAATTGCGTCTGCAGCTCGATCGGCACGTCGCGAATTTCTTCCTGCGAGAAAATCGCCTCCTGAATTTCTTCCTTCGCCGCTTCCGCCGGATCCTTGAGATGCCGGGGCGCGTAGTAGCCCTTCCTCGCCTGAAGGACATACTTTGATTTGTTCGTAAGCGAAACCTTGAGCGTGTGAAAGTTCCCGTCCATCTTCATATTCTGCGGAGAAAATCCAAGGACATAGGAGACATCGGGAGCCGACATCGCACGC
Organism: Candidatus Acidiferrum sp.; assembly: GCA_036266605.1. Classification (GTDB taxonomy): domain Bacteria; phylum Acidobacteriota; class Terriglobia; order Acidiferrales; family UBA7541; genus Acidiferrum. The sequence continues at coordinate 4,126 of DATAMU010000336.1, forward strand.
TGCATCCCGACGTCTAGATCGTTGCGATTGTGAAAGAACGTGCCGCCCGTTCCATCAGCCAGTTCGCCCAGGATCACTCCGTTTTCGAACTGCTCTGCGACACGGAACGAATCCCGGATCCCGGAAGTTTGCGGTAGGTCGATCGACGGCTGGCTAATGTCGCCAAGAAGATCGGGCGTGTACAACCCTCGCGCATCGACGGTATTGATCGCGATATTCGATCGGTTCGCGCGATCGACGAGGTCGCCCTGCGATCGGGTTGACATCGTGACGATGAATCCCGGCGATACAAAAACCATGACTCGCTGGCCCGGCATCGCGGCCAAGCGGCGTAACGCCTCTTCGATATGACGGTACACCAAATCGATTTGACCTTCGCCCGTTAGAAGGACACTGTTCGCCTTCCCCATGGCAACCTGCTCAATCACTGCCGGAGGAGGTGGATGGGCAACCGAACTGCACGCGACGAACTCCTGTTCGGCAATATTCAGGGCCGCCGCATCGTGATATTCGATGATCTGCCTGGCTTGGTAAAAGCTGATCGTCGGGCAGTCGGCGGTACCAGTGGCAGATCCGGTCAAAGGGCGCGGCACGATGCGCGAGAGCGAATCCTTGAGTTTCAAACGCTCAGACGTGAAATCGACGGTGACTTGTCCCGACGTGCTGAAAATTCCGACCCGATCGCCCGGCGGAAGCGCATCGAACAATTTCTGCCCTGCATAGTGCACGCTCGCCGCGTCTTGCATTGCCAGATCCGTATCGTCGAAAACGATCGCCACGAATCGTTGCGGCAGCGTCGGTACCGGCGTGACCGTCGGCGGACCGCCATCCGGATTTTCCGTCGTCACCGCCTGCGACCTTACAGCATTCGATTCCGGAGTCTCCACTCGGAACGACGTAATGCTTTGCGGCTTGCGATTGTCGAAAAGCTGAAAGTCTTCCTTCTTCAGATTCGGAATTATTTTACCCAATTCGTCCCGCACGACGACGTGCACCAACACCTCATTCACGCGCACTTTAAATGTAGGCGCCGCGTCATGTGTCGTGACTTCGGCGACATTCGCATCGCTCGGTTTGTTCGAATCGGAAACAGGAGCAGCCGCTTGCGAAGCGCCACTCGTTGTGGTCGAAGACGTTGAACCCGGCGTCGCAGGAGCAGGTGCGGGAGGAGTCGCAGGCGCATCCTGCGCCGCCGACACGCCGGCTGCCAGAAGCCATATCCCTAAAACTAAAGTGAGTCCAACCGAGCGGAACTCCAATCGGCTCTCTGCTGCTCGCGGCATAATCCCTCTTCCGCCCCCAGCGGTGCGCCCTCGACACTATAAAGCCCTTAGAACGCAGGGGATACCGATCGGTGACTTGACTATACTCGCTGTCCACCGATTGTCAATGTGACGTAGCGCGGACGGAAGTTCGGTACGCCTCGAGCACCCAAACCTCTTGCGCCTCTATGCGCCGCAGCACGTACCGCTCGCCATTCGCTAACAAAACTCTAAAGAACGTCGCGCCCGGCGAGTACCACCGGTCCTCAACTTCCGCGACCTCAAGCGCCGCTCCGTCAATCGTCACACGCACCGGCCGCTCGTCCGCCTTATAACCCGAATACGTCTCGACCTTTACACGTTTCTCAATTCGTTGCGACATGCTCGTGTGCCTGCCGCCGCTTCATCTCCGCCGACTCTGCGTTCCACGCCGCTCCCAGGAAGACAATCACCGCCGAAATCTGCATCCAGATCAGCAAACCGATCACCGCCGCCAATCCGCCATACACCACGTTATATGGCACTCGTCGCACATAAAGGCCAAAAAGAAGGTCGGCGAGCCACCACAGACCCGTCGCCACCAGCGCGCCAGGCAGCACACCGCGTAAGCTCGAGTCTCGTGGCCGCGCCACGCGATAGATAATGGTCAGCCCGAGCATCGCCAGCACGATCGCCGTACCGTGAAAGAAAACTCCCCACAGCGTCTCGACCGTCTGATTCTTCCCCAATTCGTACGCCACCCACTGCCTCAAGGGCCGCCCAAACACTCCCAAGGACGCAGCCGTTATCAGCGGCGCAATCGTAACCAGTAGAAGCAGCACGCTCCGCAACTGCCGGTGCCAATATCCCGGCCGATCATGATCGCCATAGATTGTGTGGATGCCTTCCATCAACAGTCGCATCACCTGCGTGCCGGCGAGCAGCGTCCCCACCAAGCCGACGAGCGCCCATTTCCACGCATCGGGGCCGCGGTTGACCAGAAATTCCGACACGAGTTGCTGGCTGCCCGGCGGCAGCAAATCCGTCATATCAATGATGAGGTCGAACATGCTGGTACGCCGCCCGAGGGGGCTCGTCGCGATTCCAACCAGAATGAGCAGCGCGGGAAAAAACGCGACAAAGAGGTTATACGCGACCGCTTGCGCGATCGTGTTCGTTCGCGGAAAAACGCGCCCGAATACGCCGAACGCGCGCTTCGCCAGAGCAGCCGAGGCAATCATGTCCCGGCATTATACCTGCGCTCCGACCCACGCTCCTGTCCGAACCACGCCGGGGCGAAAACTCTTCTTATCAGTCGGTTGGCGCGAATCTGCAGAACACATCAGACACATCTTCCAAAATCGGGATTCGAATGCGTAGGAGAGAATCTGCTTGGGGCGGGAAATAAGGCCCGGCAATTTGCCGGGCCTCTATACAAAAGATACCCTATCATAAAAGTTATACCGTGTCAAGACCGATTTTCGACCTGGCTGGCAGACCGAACGCCGCACCGCACGCAATCGCGGTCAGCAACAGTATCTCCGGCTCGATCGGGTGCCGGTACCGCAGTGACGTATGCGTGATGTAGTACAAAAACGGGAAAACCGCCGGATACACCGCGAGCGGGAGCGCAAAGTCATTTCTTTTCCAAACCAAAACTGCGATTCCCGCGAGCGCACCGGCTCCAGACATGATTGCGCATAGAATCAGGCTCCGCACCAGCCACGAATCGGTCATGAAAAACTTGTCGATCGGATTCGGAATTCCTCCCCAAAACGCCACGAATCGCTCGTAGAACAAAATCGCCTCGACCCGCGGATGCGAAAAAATGAATTTCTTCGCCTTGCGCATCTCCTCGTCCATGAACGGTGTCTCGCCCATCTTTATATAGCGCCACGTCTCGCGGTCCTTCGTGACCATCCCCGGATAACGCGGGCGCTGGTCGTCGTAGTTTTCGTTGTTGCCGATGTACAGCTCGAGCGGAAAATTCGAACGTAGCGGCACGAATCGGTGAAACGCGGCGTAGTTTCGAATCGTCCACGGCACGCAGCACAAAATCGCGATCGCCAGGGCTGCGCCCGGCTGCAATAGCCACTTTGAGCGGGTCGCACGCGGCGTTGGCTTCCACCAAGCCCGATACGCCGCCCATCCCAGCAAAAACGGCAGCAGCGACCCGAGCGACGGATTCGTCATCAGGACGAATCCCCATAGCAGGCCGTACCCGCACCAGTCGCTCATCCTCCGCGATTCCGCCAATCGCATCGTTGCCCACAGGAGCACGACCGATAGCAACGCCGCCAGCGACGTATCCCAGATCCATTCGAACGGCGTCATCACCGCATTCGGATAGATGGCCCACAGCCAGGCCGCCGCCGCGCCGACTCCAACTCCCGCGATGCGCCGCCCGACCGCAAACAGCGGCACGCAAGCCGCCGACGAAAATAAAATGTTGAGGAAAACGAGAAAGTAAAACGCGCGAATCGTGAACACGCCAAAAACCTTAAATGTCACGACGACGAGCCACGGATAAACCGGCGTCAGCCACGCCGTCGGCCCGGTATCCCGCGCAAACGGATTGCTGTAGCCCTGCCCTGTCGCGATCGCCTGGGCGATGCTTCCTGTTTCGTTTTCGAACGGCACATGCGCCAGCGCCGCATCCGGAATCTTCCGCGCCTGGCTGACTGCGAATCCCACGCGTGCCACAAATGCGATGGCGACGATCAGCGTCAGCGACGTCGCAACTGCCTGCAATCTCTTCACAGCGTCATCTTCCGCAGCATTCGAATCCCAGTTCCCCGTAACATCCTATCGCGCCATATCGGGTCCGCGGACATTCAAAACCGTCCGCTTCCGCCCTACCTCGTCCCACAACCGGTCAATCACATAAACCAGCCGCAGCAAATAGCATTACCTTAGCTCCGCTAAGCGCTTTGCCTGCAATCCGTTCCGAAATTTGCAAAAATCGGCAATTCCCATGCAGACCATTTGAGGCTGTAGACGTCCTACATGCAGGGATGTAGGCTCTCTACCTCCCGGAGGG
>DATAMU010000337.1:0-4959 GCA_036266605.1 Candidatus Acidiferrum sp.
GATGCCGGTCCCGGCGGCGATTGCTCGTCAGGTCGAGCGAATTGATTTGCGGTTGATCCGGCAATCACATTCTGGAATCGCGGTCGCGCGCAACCGGGGCGTTCAAGAGGCGCGAGGCACTGTGGTGTTGTTTACGGATTGCGATTGCGTACTCGATCCGGAGTGTCTGTGGCAATTGGCACTCGCCGCCGACCAATATCCAGCCGATGCGAGTTTTCAACTCCGGCTTACCGCCGATGTCAGCTCGACAGTGGGCCGAGCTGAGGCGTTGCAGCACTATGCTGTGCAGCAAGGGCGGCTCGATGGCGCAGGGCGGTTGATGTACCTGAATACTTCGGGTTTCGCGATTCGTCGGGACGCGGCGCTTGCGTTCGGGCAGTTGTTCGATCCGTTGGCGCGACGCGGCGAAGACACGCTGCTTTTGTCGCAACTGATGAAACGTGGACAAATGCCGCACTACCTTCCGGACGCGGCGATCCAGCATGCGGTGCGTCTTCCTCTTACGCGATACATGTGGGTGGGTCTGGGCATCGGCTACAAAGAAGGCTACGCCTACGGGAAAATCGCGACAAATGCGGAGAAGCTGGATTCCGGAACTTCGCAAAGATGGGAGCAGTTGAAGCGGCTCCATCGAATTGCAAAAGAAAAATCGTTGGGTAACGCGGCATTCGTTACGGTCTTTGTGCGACAGGTGTTGAGGCTGGTTGGGTTGAAGTTCTATCGGCTGTTCGGTTGATTTTGGCCCCAGCGCTGTTTCTGGGAAGACGAGTTAGGCGGAGATTCATGGCCGAAGTGAATGCGACGGAAATCCTGGCAAAGCTGCCAAAAAACATTCGCGGCGCTGTGACCGAATCGGCTCGCTTGAATGGAGAGCGTGTTGCGCTCGTCGAAGCGTCGGGAAGCTGGACGTATCGCGAGCTCGATGGCGTAATCGCAGAAACGCAAGCCTGGCTTGCTGGATTAGGCGTTCGCGCTGGCGATCGCGTGATGATCGTTTCGGAAAATTGCCGAGCGTTTGTTGTCGTGTTTCTCGCCGTGACAGGAATGGACGCTTGGGCGGTGCCCGTTAACGCGAAGCTCTCGCCGCAAGAAGTCGATGCGATTCGCGACCATTGCGGAGCGCGGAGGCTGATCTACACAATTACCGTTTCGCGTGCTGCGCGCGACCATGCCAAGCGGCACGACGCAGCGGTCCTCGAAGCCGGAAGGCTTGGCTCGATTGCAGTCGGCGCGCTCAACGAAAGTGTTTCGGCTGAGGCGCTCGATCCGAATGTTGATGATCGCGTGGCAGCGATGATCTACACGTCCGGTACGACGGGATTGCCGAAGGGCGTGATGCTTACGCATCGCAACCTTCTGTATCTGGCCGGCGTGTCGGCGGCGATCCGCGGGCTGACACCTGACGATCGGTTGTACGGCGTGCTGCCGATGACGCACGCGGTGGGATTGTCGGTCGTGCTCCTCGGGGCGCTGCTGAGCGGAGCGCGGTTGTATCTCACCGCGCGATTCGATCCTGTCGCTGCATTGAAATCGATGGAGCAGGATGCGCTGACGATCATTCTCGGTGGGCCGGCGATGTTTTCGCTTCTACTCGACTACACAAAAATGAAAGGAATTACGTCGCTGAAGTTTCCCGCGCTGCGCGTGATTTCTTCCTCTGGAGCGCCGCTCACGGCGACAGTAAAAGCCGAGACGGAAAAACTTTTAGGACTCACTCTGCATAACGGCTACGGTGTAACCGAATGCTCACCGACAATCGCGCAAGCTCGGATGGATGAACCGCGCGCCGATTTGTCCGTCGGAAAAATCCTGCCGGGAATGGAAGTCGCGCTGATCGGTTCCGACGGAAATCCTGTAGCGGCCGGTGAAATCGGCGAGCTTCGCGTGAAGGGGCCGAACGTGATGAAGGGCTACTATCACGCGCCGGAGGACACGGCGGCGGTGCTGAGCGCGGACGGCTGGTTTAACACAAAGGATTTGGCGCGGCTCGAGGGTGGTCATTTGTTCATCGTTGGGCGGGCCAAGGAGTTGATTGTGCGGTTCGGGTTCAATGTTTATCCGGCGGAGGTCGAGGCGGTGATGTCGGCGCTGCCGGGGGTGGCTCGAGTTGCGGTGATTGGTCGGGCGATCGAGGCCACGCAAGGCGGCGAAGATGTCATTGCGTTTGTTGAACTTACGAAGGGCTCGACGGTTCGAGTCGAAGATCTAAACGAGCACGCCAGCAAGAATTTATCGCCTTACAAAAGGCCGACACGGTTTGTGATGCTGGAGTCGATGCCGGTGACACCTACCGGGAAGCCGATGAAGGCCGAACTGGCCAAAATGCTAACCGGGTGATTTTGGATGGCGACCCACCCCCCCCCACTGTTTTTGCGTAAGAATGTGATTCTATGGGAGATACGCGTCGAAATTGTGTAAGGATGTGATTCTAAAGGAGTAAGCCTCACTGGTGACGGGTGAATTTGTTGCAGGGATTGGACTTAGCCAGGTTGTTTTTTCGCCAAAAAACGGGCGACGAAACCTTAAAGGGTGAGTGTTCCAGACTTTGTGCGGGGGCCAACGCGGCTTTTGGAGTCCATCGCGGAGCCTTCGGCGTTCCGCTCGTTGCCGTTCAGTCCTCTGCCGCTGTTCGCGGTTCGACTTGCGGACTCGCTATAGGGTGACTGTGCCGGGTGATGTGCCGGCTTGCCGGCAGGGAACGAGATTCGGGGTTTGCCAGTCACCAGGAAGTCCACCAGGTCGAGGTAGCCGGCGCGGTTGGTGTCCCACGTAAATTTCTTTACAAACTCGAGAGAGTTTTCTACTTGATGGCGGCGGAGTTCCGGGTTCTTGGCCATGCGCAGCATGGCGTCGGCAAGGCTCGCTTCGTCGTTGGCTTTGAAGAATGTGACGAGAGAATCGTCGAAGTAGTAGCTGTCGATCGTGGTGTTCGGAACGATGAGGGGCACACCGACGGTCATGAACTCGAGAGTTTTGGTGCTGAATGCTTCGTCGCCAAAGGCGTTGCTTCGTTTGGGGACGACGCCAAGATCGGCGCCGGCAATGACAGTGGAGACCTGTTCCAAGGGAACGATGCCTTTGAGGAAGACGCGATCCTGGAGATTGAGTTCGTCGATCAACGAGCGGAGATAGTCGAGCTGCTCACCGGCGCCATAGATGTGAAATTCGGCTTCGGGAATTTGATCTTTGACTTGCGAAAAGGCACGAACGGCGAGGTCGAGACCCTGGTGATAGTTGAGCGTCCCAGGATAGAGCATGACGAATTTGCCGTCGTTGCGGGGCGCGCCCTGTTTCTGTTGAAAGAGCGCTGAATCGGGATAGTTCAGGAAGGTCGTGCACTTGGAATCGGGCACGGCGCGAGTGACGAGACGGTCGCCCCAAATGTGATTGGCGGCGATGACGTGATCGGCAAAACGCGTGGACATGCGCTCGATGGTGAGGAGCGTTTTAAATGCGAGCGAATCACGGGTGCTGTTGAACTTGCTGACGTAAAACTCCGGCATGATGTCGTGAATATCGAGAATGACCTTGGCACCGCCGAGTTTTGCAAAGAGGGCCGAGAATACTTCGAAGTCGGGAACGGAGTGGACGTGAATGAGGTCGTACTTTTCCTTGAGGTGGCTCTTGGTGAGGAAAGCCATCGACTTCAAGAAGAATTGAATCAAGCGCCAGATGTGGGTGAATTTGCCTTTTTCGTTGATCTGGCGGGGCTGAACACGATAGACGCGAACTCCGTTCAGGACTTCAAAAGCGGGCAAGCCCTCACGACGGAGAGCGACAGCTTCGACGGAATCACCGCGTTTCGCCAAGGCTTCAGCGTATCGCCGGACGCGATTGTCGGTTTCGTAGAAGGCATACGCCACCATGCAGACTTTCATAGGTTTCCGGAGTTGCTGAGGGTAAACCGGCCTCCTCGTGGGCGGGTCGAGGTGAATCCTTGCTTCCGAATTATAGTTTGTGGACATGTTGGGGACTTCCTTTGAGTTGGGCCGGCTTGTTCAAACAATACCGATAGATTTTGACAACAAGAAAACATCGATGTAATTGAGCGCTACGTGGCGAAACAGCGATTTGGAATCAGTCCATTCCCTATTGTTTTGTTGAGGTTAGGCCTATGAGGGCGATGTGTTTTGTGCCCGGTCGTGCTGAATCTAAACCCCGCGAATCAGGGAAACGATCGCGGGTACAGACTGGTTGCCGATTTGGTCTAAAGAGAACGGAATCAATGGTCGAAAGATAGTCGTCGTTTTGTTACGGGTTAGGTGAATCTAAACCCACACCCTTTCAAAAACCGAAAGGGTGCGACACCCAACTGCCGCTAGGCGGTTGTCGTTTCGAGCGAGTATTTCAGGCGCGGGCCGTCGATCGTGGCGTAGGCGACGCGGGCTTGGGCGGCGTTAGGGCCTTCGATGGACCAGCCGCTGGATGATTTGACTAGACGCATCGCACGGCGGTCGCGCCACCACTGGGCTACCTGGTGGGGAAGCGGGACCCAGAAATTGCGCTCGGCGCGGATACCGTCGAGATGGGTGAGTAGATCGACGTAAGTCTTTTGGGCGCGGTCTTCTTCGATGTAATCGGGATGAGTGATGAAGGTGAGAAGGCCGTTGCGTGCGCCAACGATATCGATCTGATGTTTCCAGACATCGATCGAATATTTCTCCATGATGTGGAAGAGCGAATAGTCCTGAGTCATCGTGAGCGGTAGCTCGACGATGTCGCCGATGAAATAAGGCATGACGGTGCAGCAGCCACCGCGCTGGGGTTCAAGGTGCGCGACGTTGGGAACCGACATGTCGTAGGAGAGATTTAGTTCGGACATCCACTCCTGATTGCGATACATGGCGCCAGCGCGGAAGCCGAGCGCCTTGAATTCGGAGATGTATCGATTGATCTTCGCGGCTCGGCGAAGGAATTCTTGGCGTTCTTTGAAGAGCCCGCCGTCGTGATTCAAATCGT
>DATAMU010000338.1:0-1725 GCA_036266605.1 Candidatus Acidiferrum sp.
GACAAACCCCTCCCCGCCTCCCTCCTCAAAAAAATCATCAAAGCCCGCCTCACCCAAATGTCCGAAAAAGCCGCCGCAAAACAAAAATCTAACCGACGCTCTTAAGATTTCTGCCGCGAGCAGGCATTTGGGTGCCGCACCCTTTTGCCTTTAAAAGGGTGCGGGTTTTCCTCAACCGCACCACTCTCAATCCGTCAAACACAAATCGATCCCCGCCACGCTGTAACCGCGATCGCTTCTCAGATCGCCAGCCTTTCCGCTCCTCACTACAAATCGCTCCTTCCACATGGAACAAATCCCCCACCTCCGGCGTCTGTATCCACATATACCCGTCTACCCGCATCACAGCCGAGGAGTCACGATGCCCCTAAATCACGACCTCCGCTACGCACTTCGCCTCCTCACTCGGTCCCGCCTCTCCACCATCCTCGCCATCCTCTCGCTCGCACTCGGCATCGGCGCCACCACCGCCATCTTCAGCGTCGTCTATGCCGTCCTCATCGATCCCTACCCCTACACCGGCGCCGATCGCATCGGCTTCGCTCACATTTTCAACGCCAAGAACCAAGACCGCGGCGACCCGTCGTACACCATGAGCCAGTACCAGGAGATGAAAGCCAGCGCAAAATCCATTGAGGACATCATCCTGGCCGACCGTCGCAGCGTCTCCCTCACCGAACAAGGCATCCCGGAAGCCGTCAACCAAGAGTTTTGCTCGCCCAACGCCTTTGACTTCTTCGGCGTCGCCCCTCTCTTCGGTCGCACTTTCCATCCAAACGATGCTGGCGACGAATCCAAAGTCGAAGACGTCGCCGTTCTTAGCTATGTCTTCTGGCAGCGCCATTTCTTCGGACGGCGCGACGTCATCGGCCAATCCGTGCGCCTCAACGACAAGTTCTACACCATCATCGGCGTGCTCCCGATTCGCTACACCTGGCAGGACGCCGACCTTTACACGCCCATCCCCATCCGCCCTGACAACGAATACAAATACAGCGCCGTCATGCGCGTCCGGCCCGGCGTCCCACGCGATCAAATCAACGCCGAATTCCAAGCGTTCCACACGAAGTTTGCAAAAGCCGCGCCCACGTTCATCTACCCCGAAGCGCCCTTCCGCACAAAATTCGAGTCCGTCAACGAAGGTATCCTCGGTAAATTCGCCAACACACTCATGGCGCTGTTGGGAGCCGTCGGCTTCCTCCTACTCATCGCCTGCGCCAACGTCGCCAATCTTCTTCTCGCGCGCGCCAGCGCCCGCCGCGGAGAAATCGCCGTCCGCGCCGCCATGGGAGCCGGCACAAAACGCATCGTCCAGCAACTGCTCACCGAAAGCGTGATCCTCTCCGTCACGGGAGGCGCGCTCGGCGTGCTCTTCGCCTACGCCGGCATCAAGGCCGTCGTCGTTCTCCTCCCCGAATACTCGATTCCCCACGAAGCCGTCATCTCTCTCAATCTCTACGTGCTCGCCTTCGCCGTCACCGTCTCCGTTCTCACCGGCATCCTTTTCGGACTCGCTCCCGCGCTTCAACTCGGCCGCCAAAATCAATCCGCTTTTCTGCGCGACGCAGGCCGCGACTCCGCCGCAGGCGCCGCCGGAAATCGCCTGCGCAACGTCCTCATCGTCAGCGAAGTCGCCCTTTCTCTCGTGCTTCTCACCGGCGCCGCGCTCGCCGGCTTCGGCCTCATCGAACTCACCCGCCAAAAACTCGGCTACGAACCCAAAGG
>DATAMU010000339.1:0-1616 GCA_036266605.1 Candidatus Acidiferrum sp.
TACGTGACCTACCTTCACTCTCGGCGTTCCGCATCACGCTAATTTCCAAAATTTGGCAGCGCCGCCGCCTTCGCCGACTTCAATTCAATCCCCAAAATCTTCGCAATCGTCGGCGCAACCTCACGGTTCGTAATCGCCCCAAGCTGCGCTCCCTTCGGCACGCCCGCTCCCCACGCCATAAAAATCGCCTGCATCTGCGGATCGGAATTCAAAAATCCGTGTGTCCCGCCATTCGCATCCGTGACGTATGTCTTCGCCGCATCCCCCGAGAACGCATAGTCCGGCTTCCCCGCCAAAACCAGATCCGGCGCCTGATCCGATTCCGCAGGTGTTGGCAGACCGAGCGAAGGCAACTCCTCGGTGCCGTAAACTCTCTCAATCCCCTCCGCTTCCGCGTAAATCGATTTCAGCCGCGGCAACAACTCCGCTTTTCGCGCAGGATTCGTCACATACACCATCCCAATCCCGCCCTCAGGCACAACGAACGCATCTCCGTGCAACTTCCCGTCGGCGCCCACCGTTACAATCCCCTTCTCCTCCAACAACACATTCGCGTGAATCCGATGTTTGTAAGCGCGAAACCCGTGATCCGACACAATGATCACCGTCGCTCGCCCCGCAAACGCCGGCTTCTGCAACACATCGACAACGCGCTTCACCTGCGAGTCCAGCCATGCCATCGCCGTCAAACTCGCATTGCTCATCGGCCCGTATTCATGGTTGATGTCATCCAGCGTCAGCAAATGGAACAGCAGCAAATTCGGATGATGATCCTCTAGAATCCGCACTGCCGCGTCTGTCCAAATCTCATCTTGCCAAGCCTGACTGCTCGCCTCGAACTTCTCCAACTGCTCCGCCGTCACCGTCCCATTCGCAATCAGCTTCTGCTCAATCTCCCCGCCCACCACCGGCAACTCCGGAAATTTCCAGTCAATCGTCTTCGCGTTATAAATCGCCACCCAATCCACTTGCGCCGTCGTCAGCCCAGCATCATGCGCCGCATCGTAAATCGTGGGCGAATGCACCATCACGTCCTTGTCCCGCCACGATTCAATCTTCGGCGCCCCATCCTTCTCCGGCCGCTCCAGAAGCCCGTTGAACATCACGCGATGCTGCGACACATCCACTCCCGTCACGATCGCCGTATGATTCGGCCACGTCACCGTTGGATTCACCGGCTGCATCGACTCCGCAACAGCGCCTTCGCGCGCCAGCCATCGCAACGTCGGAATCGGCAACCGCGGATCCTTCAGCGCATACGCCGGAAATCCGTCAAGACTAATCACCACAACGACTCGATCTTTCCCGCCTTTCTTCTCATGTGCCTTGTTGCTCTGCGCCGATATGTGCGGCAGCCGCAGAAAAAACGGCAACGCCAACGCAATCGCCGCAATTACACAAATCCGCCGCTCATGCTTAAAAAGTCGATTCAAGCAATCTCCTCAGCGCGCTCACAAATGCATCGCCGCGCAATTATCGCAAGGAATGGAGAAACTCAGGCTGGAAACTCGCTATCGAAAATCATCCGTCAACGTTCAATGCCACAAAACGCCCTGTGCCCGGCGGGCAACTCCCGGGGTGTTGGGAGTAAAGCTGCCCGCCAGGCACTCGTTCGC
>DATAMU010000340.1:0-4522 GCA_036266605.1 Candidatus Acidiferrum sp.
TTCAAGTCATACAGCGCCGCATCTTTCCCGATATATTTCCACTCGCTCCGCGGCTTCAGCTTGACCTCTTCCTTCTTCACTCCAACCGCCGCCGCAATCGCGTCGCGCGCACCCACCGGACTCTGCGTCGGCGCCCACACCTCCACCTTCCCATCCTCATGCACCACGCCCAACGCTGCCGGCGGCTCCATCGACGCATGCGCCAGCAGCGGCGCGTAATACGCCGCCTCTACAACCTTTCCGCCCTTCGCAAATCCTTCATCCACATTCCCAAAATCCCGCACAACTTTCTGCGGCTTCCGCGCCTTCTCTTCCATCTCAGCCCGGAACGAGCTCGACGTAAACCCCGCGTGCGGACTATCGCTCCATTCCACCTTCAGCTTCTTACGCCCCTGCATCACCGACCACGTGTTGTCACCCAACACCGCCACGCCGCCCAACGCCTGATACAACACCGGCGGCTTATACGTGTCGATCGTCTCCGTCCGCTTCACGCCCGCCACCGACAACGTCGCCTTGTTGTCGATCGTCTTCGCCGAACTCCCCATCACCGGCGGATGCATCACGCTCGCGTACAGCATCCCGTCCATCCGCACGTCTTGCCCGTAAACGCCTTTGCCCGTGCACAAATCCTTCAAGTCATACAGCGCCGCATCTTTCCCGATATATTTCCACTCGCTCCGCGGCTTCAGCTTGATCTCTTCCTTCTTCGGCACTTCCAGTTTCGACGCCGCTTCCGCCAGCTCTCCGTATCCCGCCTTCTTACCCGTCGCCTTGTGCAACACATATCCCGAATCCGTCGCGCACTCCGCCACCGGCACATTCCACTTCTTCGCCGCCGCCTGCACCAACATCAACCGCGCCGCACCACCCGCCTCGCGCAGCGGCACAAAAAAGCTCACCACCGAGTGCGACCCATCCGTATCCTGATCGCCATATTTCTCATCGCCCGTCGCCTGCACCACTTTCACGCGCGCCCAATCCGCATCCAACTCATCCGCCACAATCCGCGGCAGCGACGTCCGCACTCCATTCCCCATCTCCGATCGATGCGCCACCACATACACCGTTCCGTCGCTATCGATCGCCAGATAAACGCCCGCCTGCATCACCGCCTTCGACATCGGCGCCACCGCTTCCGCCGCCAGCACATTTGTCCCCGAGCCCTCCAGCACATCTCCGCCCACCGCGCTGCTCTTCGCGAACAGCGACTTCGGCGCCAGCGTCACACCCAGCACAAACGCCGACGTCCCTGCCATCCCCTTCAAAAATCCGCGCCGGCTCACATTCTCGATTTGTGTCATGGAAGACCTCTCAGCATCGCGTGCACTATTTATCACAGTACACTTTCTCGTGCAGCCGATTCCGCACCGGGTGCCGGGTGCCCCACCCTCGGTTTGGGAGGGTGGGCTCTTGCGCTTCGTTCTCTCTCAGCCCGATACAGCGCAGAACCGCTGCTACTGCCGCCTATCCTACTCCAATTCCCGCGTCACGACCGGCGTTTCCCTCGTCGCCCCGCGTTGCGCTTTCCACACAACGCAGGCAATCTGAATCGACGCTCCATCACGCCCATGATCGATAGCAAGCAGCCACCTTCCGCCACTCCGAATCCGCAGTTCATGCGACGCGCGATCACAATCGCGTTAGAAAATGTTCGCAATGGCGGAGGCCCGTTCGGTGCCGTGATCGCCCGCGATGGAAAAATCCTCGTCGAAGGCGTCAACCGCGTCACCGCCACCAACGACCCCACCGCTCACGCCGAAATCGTCGCCATCCGCGCCGCTTGCGCGCAGCTCGCCGCATTCCAGCTCGACGGCTGCGACCTCTACACCACCTGCGAACCATGTCCGATGTGTTTGGGTGCGATCTACTGGGCCAGACCCGCGCGCGTTTTCTACGCCAGCAGCGCTGGTGATGCCGCCGCCGCCGGATTCGACGACGCCTTCATCTACGACGAGCTCTATCTCCCGCACGCCGCGCGCGAAATTCCCATGACGCAGCTCCTTCGCGAAGACTCCCTCGAAATTTTCACCGCCTGGAAAACCGCCGAAAAGAAAACCGAATATTGAGCAGGGAAGTAATCAGGAAAAAACGGAAGTAAAAGCGTCTGTCATCCTGAGCCGTTCGCAAGGCGGCGAAGGACCTCAGCCTACGCACCACTAAAAACCAAAACCACGTGCACCGCCGTGCCCTAACACGACAATCTCCGCGAACCTCAGCGCCCTCTGCGCCTCTGCGTTATCTTTTTCCTCCCGCACCTACCGCCGAGTAACACCATTCTTCGGGAGGGCACGGCTTCAGCCCCTGAGGCCTCACGCCTCCGGCCACGATCCCAGCGCCCGCCTCAAATCCACCAACTGCCCCAGGTGATACGCATTGTGATCCGCAAGCACCAGCGCCTCGCGCAAAATATTCTGCCCTTGCCCGTGCGCAATCTTCGCGTACAAATCCGTCCGCGGATTCTCCACCAGCTTGATCATCTCCTTCAGATCCCGCTGAAACGCCTCCACCGTTTTGTTCCACTCTTCTTCGCTCACCGGCCCTGGCGCCTTCGGCCAATATCCCTCCGGAAATTCCGGCGACACATGCGCGCCGTTCCGGCTGAACTCCAAAATATCCCACTGCGCGATCCGCACATGCTCCAGCAGCTGCCATCCCGTGTGCGCCAGCCCCTGCGCGTACGTCCCGCGCTTCGCCGCCGGAAAATTCTCCACCGCATCCATGAATTGGATATGCGCGCCGCCGCCCTTCAACAGCGACACCAGCTGTTCGCGCAGTAATGCTTCGTGTTCGTTCATCGGTTTTCGACCCGCAACGCGCGTGCCGCCGCTCTTTCCGCGCCGCCGCGCCCCCAGCTTCGCGGATTTCGACGACGCACCAACACCCTTCAACTTCGCTCGATTCGCGTTTTTCACAGCGCCTTCTCCAGTGGGCCAGTGGGCCTGGTCGGTCGGACTCGCTTTCCAAATTCTAATTTCCCGCGAGCCTCGTGCGCCGCCCACCCGCCTCCTGCTTCCTTAAGGAAGCATCACCGGAAAAGAGCGCCGCCGCTACTTCGCTGATACCAGCACGGTCTGCGGCATCTCTGCGATTGGATGCGCCACCGTGCCCGAAAAACCCGCCTCGCCAAAAATCTTCTCGAACTCCGCCAGCGTATACGCGTCCCCTCCATCCGTATTCGCCAGCATCACCAAACTGAACGCCGCCGGCACCGCCGGCGTTACCCGGTCCGGATTCGGCACAAACTCCAGCGTGATCGCCTTCCCGCCCGGCTTCAGCGCCGCATGCACCCGCTTCATCAGCGCCACGCATCCCGCGTGATCGAAGTGGTGCAGGATATTCGTTAGCAAAATGTAATCGTACCCATCGCCATATTCCGTCTCAAACGCGCTTCCCGGCTTCTTCGTCCATCTTTCGCTCACTCCAAACTTCTTCGCGTTCTCTTCCGCCACCGCCAGCACGTTCGGCCAATCCAGCGCCACGATCTGCGCCGCCGGATTCTGTTTTGCAATCATCAGCCCAAACATCCCGTGCCCCGCCGCGATGTCTAGCACCTTCATCGGCGCCGCTCCGCTCATCCCTCCGATCAGCCCCGCGATGAACTGCGCGCCCAGCATCGCCAGCCCGCCCATCGACCGCGCAAAATCCACCCAAAACTCGTCGTGCGGCGCCAGGTTCGAGCCTTCCTTCGCCAGCGTCCCGCCCTTGCGCACGATCTCCGTCAGGTTCGCGAAGTTCTGCTTGTGATGCGGCGCGCCCAAAAATCCCGCCATCGCCCCCATATACGCCGGCGACTTCTTGTCCAAAAACAGGCCTGATTCGGGCGTCAACTTATAATGAGTGCCTTCCTTGCCCAAAAATCCCTGGATGGTCAGGTAATCCGCCAGAATCCGCGTCCCCCGTTCCGAAGCGCCAATAGCCTTCGCCAGCGCCCCTGCCTCCTCTGCCCCTTCCCCAATCTTCGTAAACAGCTCCAGGTTGATCGCCGCCTTCAGCGCCTCCCCCTGTTGATACGAAATCAGTGTGCTGAATATCCGCTCCGGTGACGGTTTCCCACTTTGCGATGCTGTCGCCATATCGCTCTCCTCTTAACGTCGCGAGTCCGCCGTCCAACACCAGCGCCCCGACCTGATTTTGGCGCCATTATACATGCCACGGTTCGGTGCGGAGCAGCGCGAGCTCGGGTCTGAGGTCGATCGCTGTGGGTACGCTGAAACTTGACACCGAACCATTCGAAGGGGAAACTCAAAACAAGGTGTCAGTCCTTTTCCAATCCTTCTCGTTCGGCGCGCTTCAAGAAGTCTTCAGACTTCTTGAATGCTCGAACATGTCGACCGTAGTAAATACGGTTCCGATCGCGGATTCCTGCGGATTCGGTCAGGCTGAAATCGATCCGCTGAACCATTTCAATATCGAGGTGCGACCTACTTATTCCTACCTCGGCGGTTACGGAGAATTCGCGATCTCGAATTTTGATCTCGTTCAGATCGAACCAACGTCAATTACGCTTGAGAGCAACGAA
>DATAMU010000341.1:0-1776 GCA_036266605.1 Candidatus Acidiferrum sp.
TTCCAGCGTTCCCGCTCCGCTCGCGCTCAATCGCGCGCGCACTCCGAGCGGCACCGTCAGCATTGGACGCACCGTGTGCCCCACCGGCGCTCCAAACACAATCGGAACTTTCAATGGCTTCAAAATGCGCTCGCAAACGTCCAGCACCGTCGGGCTGCCTTCCATGGGCGCCGCGCAATCCGGAAAATCGCCCAGCACGATCCCGCGAATATCTTTGAATTTCCCGGCCTGCTGCAAATGCATCAGCGAGCGATCGACTTGCCACGGCTTCATCCCGCGATCTTCAAGCAGCAGAATCGAGCCGCGCGTGTCCAATTCCCAAGGCGTCCCAAGTGTGGTCGCAACCAGTGTGAGACATCCGCCGAGTAACACGCCTTCCGCCGATCCCGGCGAAAGCGCATTGCCCTGCAAATTCATCGACCACGCGCCATCGGTTTCAGTGACAGCGTTGCGAAAACTCGCTTCGTCGTACCCTTTCGCCGCGCCCGGTCCAGCATCGAGGCCCGCAGCCACCATCGGCCCATAAATCGAGGTCCAACCAAACTTCTGCCACAAGAAAATCTCGAGTGAGGTAATGTCGCTGAATCCGATCAAACATTTCGGCGAAGCCGCGCCAATCTCGGCGGCCAACGATTCATCGAGTAAATAATTCGAGCCATACCCACCGCGCAAAGAAATCAGCGCTTCGACCTGCGGATCGCGCAGCGCACTCAACAGTTCCGCGCGTCGCTCCGCTGTCGACGCCGCGAAATATCCCTGCGGAGCCATCGAATCGCGCATCTCAACGGAAAATCCGAGCCGCAGCAGTTCCGCAACGCCGCGCTCCTCCGGCTCCTTGTGCCCCGGTGAAGCCGGCGCAATCACAGCGAACCGAGAACCATCACGCAGCGCCTTCGGCTTTCGCACCGAGACCCGCGCAGCGCTGCGATCGTGACCCGTCACGCCAATCTCCGATTCGCTCGCAGTGGAAGCAGCACCCATCAAGCCTGCCTTTCCACCGGCAACATCTCAAAGGTAATCCCCGGCCGCGTCATCGCCGTCAAAATGCGTTCCTGTTGGCGCCGGCTCACGTCGGCATCGAACTGAATCAAATTTTTGTCGCCGGCCATCGAAACCTGAAAATTGTCGAGGTTGATCCCCATCTTCGTAAAAAGGGAGTGAACATCGGGAACCAGATCCTGTGTCGGCCCGGACGAAATGCGAAACAGCATGTAACGCGGCTTCAGATTCAGCGCCCCCTCTAAGTAAAAGAGCACTACAAGCGCGAACAGCACAATCAGCGTCGCACCGCCTGAGACCGCATACAAACCGCCGCCAGCTGCCATGCCCACCGCCGCCTCAGCAAAAATCGCCGCAGCCGTGGTCAGCCCGACCACGCTGCCGCGCTCGCGCATGATCACACCCGCGCCAAGAAATCCGACGCCCTGCACGATATTGGAAGCAATGCGAGTGGAGGAAGTGTCGCCCGTGCGCTTCGCGATCTCCACGGAAACGATGGTGAAGAGGGCCGCCGCCACGGTGACGCACACGCTCGTGCGCATCCCCGCGGGACGCCGCCGCACGGTGCGCTCCGCTCCGATCACCGAGCCAAGCAAGGCGGCCCAGGCCAGCCGATAGAAAATTGTGGACAGTGGAAGCATTCGGTTTGTTTCCGCGGGGAAAAACCCGCAAACACCAAGCCGACAATGCCCCGATTTTACACAGCCTACAGAGTGAACTGAGTCAGTTTTGCGAAGTGACGTGCCCTGGCGTGTATCTCGCTGGTCTTGAGCGTTT
>DATAMU010000342.1:0-3824 GCA_036266605.1 Candidatus Acidiferrum sp.
GCCGGGGAAAGGTTACACGGAATAGGAGGCGAGCGAGGGTGGAGACTTCACTCGCCGCGATAAGCGGCTTGGTTATGTGCGGTTTACGCCGCGTGTTCCTGGGTAAAGATTTCGGCGAAAAAGGCTTCGATCGCTCGCCAACAGCGGGCGTCGCTGGCGGCGTGATAGGCGACGCCGGGGACGTTCCATTTGTCTTCGTGGGTGAAACCGTGTTCCGCGCCGCCATAAATGATGAGCTGCCAGTCGGCGTTGGCGGACTTCATTTCGTCGGCGAAGGCGGTGACTTGAGTGAGCGGGACGTGCGGATCAAGCGCGCCGTGGCACACGAGGATTTTCGCTTTGATCGCGTCAGCGGCGGCGGGGTGCTTTGTGTCGAGGCTGCCGTGCACGCTGACGATGCCCGCCAGTGGCGCGCCGCCGCGCGCGAGTTCGAGGACGGTCATGCCGCCGAAGCAATATCCGACGGCGGCGATGCGGCCGTCTGTCAGCGGGTGCGAGCGCAGGACTTCGATTCCGGCATTAGCACGGCGCGGGAGCCGGTCGGGTTCGGCACGCAATTCGTTGATGCACGCCATGATGCGCTCGCGGTTGCCGGCGACGCCTTCGCCGTACATGTCGCAGGCTAAGGCAACGTAGCCGAGTTCGGCAAAGCGGCGCGCGCGATTTTTGGCGTGGTCGTCGAGCCCGGCGCCGCCATGGACGACGAGGACGCCGGGGCTCTTTGTGCTTTGTGATTCGTCCCAGAAGAGCGTGCCGTTGAGGTTGGCATCGGCGTCCTTATATGCGACTTGCTTCGTTGTGATTTGCATGGGGTCCTCTCGAAGTGGATTTGTGGTGATTGTCGGTTCGCGTTCGCACACGACGGTGCTGCCTCCAAGGCCACCGATAGGCGGAGTGGCCGCCCACGGCAGCTCCGGAGGGTTTACTACGTGAATCTCCGTTATTAATTATACCACAGTTCGGCTTCGGTTGTCAATTTGGCCGAAACGCATGCAGCTGTCGGTAGCCCAGGCTTCCAGCCGGTGTTTTTCTGCCGCCGCACCTCTCACGCACGCTCGAGCTCTAATCGACACACGTCGGCGATCGCGACCAGTAGTCGCGATCGAATCGCTAGTTGTCCGATTTCCTCAGTGTTTGCCGGGTTTAGGCGTGGTGATCGGCGTGTGCTTTGTTGGAATGTGCACGGTGCCAGGGACTTCCACGTTAAATTTTTTGGCGTAATTGCCCTGATTGATGGCGATGCCGACCCGTCCGCGCGAATCGATGTAGAGAAGCGCATCGCCGACAGGGACGTCCATGAAGGTCTTGCCGAAGGGCAAGGTCACGGCCTTCTTGTTGATTTCGACGGGGACTTTGTCGCCGACGACGTAGCCAAGCTTCGTGAAATCGTCGCGCGTGATATCGGTGATGAGCGATCCGAAGGGATCGTCGAGGCCGATAAGATCGCCGGTGACGCCTTTATCGCTTACGACAGCGGACTTCGCTGTGAGACGAACGAGTTGCGGCACGACCGGGCCGACGAGGTTGTAGTCCCATCCTGCGGCGAGATGCGCCGCCGCTGGCGAGAAAATATCGCGGCCGTGGAAAGTGGAAGAAACAGCCGCCTGAATCATCCAGTTGGGATTGGTGATTTCGCGCGCCGAATCGAATCCGTCGCGATCGAGAACCGGCGTGAGCACACCGTTGTCCGGCGCAACGAAGTATTGTCCCTTTTTCGATTTCGCAATGATGGCTTTGCGCGTTGTGCCGACGCCGGGATCGACGACGATGAGGAAAACCGTGTTCGCCGGATAGTACGGCGTTACGCCGAAGAGAAAGCGAGCGCCTTCTTCGATCGAAAACGGGGTGACCTGGTGGGTGAGGTCGGTCAATCGCACGTCGGGCGCGATTCCCCAAATCACGGCGCGGCAGATGGCCACGGCGTCGTTTGCGGTGCCGAAATCGGTCATGAAGACAATCGTGGGGCGGGCGGTTGTTGCCGGCGTCGCGGCGGGTGCGGCTGCTTGTTTCGCGGGAGGCTGCGAGCATCCGGTGAGTCCCATAACGAATAGCAGTGACAACGCAACGAGCAAGCGAACGCGCACGATGATCTCCGAAAGAAGTGATGTGACAAGTGGCGCAACTACAACTGAAAGCACAGTCCCTGGTGAATCCCGAAGTATACATGAACCTCGAAGCCGCCAATTTCGTGCGCCAAAAATAGTGGCAGTGAAACGCAAATTCCCGTGGACGACGTCCAAGAATTGGGTAAGCTAGATGCGCTCCTCCCAGCGAAGTTGGGAGCGCAAATGGTGTGTCATCGCGCTAAAACGCGCCGCTGAGCCGGACTCAGCGTATCAATCCGCAGTCCTGAAAATCCGTTCAGGACGTAGTGGCTCAAGTAGGGGTTCGTCGAAGCCTGCTTTAGATCAAAAACTGTAGAAAAAACATAAGGAGAATCACTGTGCGCCGAAGTGTCTTCATCTTCGTGGCTTTGTGCTTACTGGGGGTAAGCGCGCGGGCCGATCAAGTGGTCTTGAAAAATGGGGATCGCATTACGGGAACAATCGTTAAGTCCGACGTGAAAGCAGACGACAAAACGAAGCAAGTCTTGATCATCAAAACCGATTTCGCCGGAGACATTCCGGTGCTGTGGGATTCCGTCGCATCCGTTGTTTCGTCCGAGCCTTTGCACCTTCAATTGAAAGATGGCCAGACGATCGTTGGTCCCGTGAGCACATCGAACGACAAATTCGATGTCGCGACCAAGACAACGGGTGACGTCGCCACGTCCAAGGACGCAATCGTGGCGGTTCGAAACGATGCAGAGCAAAAGACCTACGATGACACCGCGTATCGCTTGGCTCATCCGCGACTCACCGATTTCTGGAGCGGCATTCTCGATACCGGTCTCAGCGTCACGCGCGGAAACTCTTCCACATTGAGCTTCACGCTTGCCGGGAAGGCGGTTCGCCAGACCGATCGCGACAAGATTTCGGTGTACACGACCGCGGTCTATGCGAGCGACGACACGACGCCGCCCAACCGAACGACAGCCCACGCGATCCAGGGTGGTCTGCGTGGCGACCTGAACATCAGCGACAAGGTCTTCATCTTCGGATTCACCGACAATCAGTACGACCAATTCCAGCACCTTGATTTGCGAAATACGCTTGGTGGCGGCGCCGGCTATCACGTCATCAAAAACGAAAACACCACGTTCGATGTCTTCGGCGGCGGCGACTTTCAGCAGGAATACTTCTCGCCGAATCCGCCGGACGAGCTGACCAGCGTTACTCGCAAGACGGGTGAAATTGTGTTGGGCGAAGAGTTCGACACCAAGCTCAACGGTCGCACGACGATCGCGGAAACCGCGTCGTTCTTCCCGAATGTCAGCGACACGGGCCAGTATCGCTTCCAGTTCAACGCGACTTCGGCGACGAAGTTGAAGTCATGGCTGGCGTGGCAGGTGACGCTCAGTGACATTTACATCAGCAACCCGCTCCCGGGTTTGAAGGGCAACGATCTGTTGCTCTCCACCGGCCTGCGGCTGACGTTCGGCAAGCAGACCTTCTAATCCAGCGTTCAGCTGCCGGTGCAAGAAAAAGAGGGCGCGGGAAAAATCCGCGCCCTCTGATCTTTTTTCAGACTATTTATTCGGTTGTGGATGCCGTCGCTGCGGGCGGTGCCTTGGCCGCGACCGACGGATGCGCCACGAGCAACCACTCGACGGTCGGAGCGCGTTGATACTTCAGCCGCGTGCGAATCGTCTCGGCCTCTCCACCCGCATTCAGTTTGTCGTAACCGAGCGCGAGCTGCTGAAGCGCGATCGGCGAATGCGGATC
>DATAMU010000343.1:0-3443 GCA_036266605.1 Candidatus Acidiferrum sp.
AGCTCGTTGAGCTCGAAGTTCGCGAACTCTTGAAGACCTATCAGTTCCCCGGCGACACGATCGCAATGATTCGCGGCAGCGCGCTCCAGGCTCTCAACGGCGATCAGAAGTGGGACAAAGCGATCGACGATTTGATGGAAGCGGTGGACAAGAACGTGCCGCAACCGGTGCGTGACATCGATAAGCCATTCGCGATGCCGATCGAAGACATCTTCTCGATCTCGGGCCGCGGCACGGTGGTCACAGGCCGTGTGGAACGCGGCAAGGTGAAGGTTGGCGAAGAAATCGAAATCGTGGGCTTCCGTCCGACGCAGAAGAAAGTTGTGACGGGCGTGGAAATGTTCCGCAAGCTGCTTGATGAAGGTCTCGCTGGCGACAACGTTGGCTTGCTGCTGCGCGGCACGGAAAAAGAAGACGTGGAGCGCGGCCAGGTTGTTTGCAAGCCGGGCTCGATCACGCCACACACGAAGTTCAAGGCGGAAGCATACGTACTGACGAAGGAAGAAGGCGGCCGCCACACACCGTTCTTCACCGGCTATCGTCCGCAGTTTTACTTCCGCACCACCGACGTCACCGGCGACGTGAAGTTGCCGACCGGCGTCGAGATGGTGATGCCCGGCGACAACGTGAGCTGCGAAGTCAGCCTGATCACCCCGGTCGCTTTGGAAAAGGGTCTGCGCTTCGCGATCCGCGAAGGCGGCCACACCGTCGGCGCCGGCGCGGTAACCGAGATCATCGAGTAAGCGGAAAAGAAGAAAAGAAAAACATGAGACAAGGCGACAAAATTCGAATTCGTTTGAAAGCGTACGATCACCGCATTCTCGACCAATCCACACGTGAAATCGTGGACACGGCGAAGCGGACCGGAGCCGATGTTGCCGGCCCGATTCCACTGCCGACCACGATCAATCGCTGGACAGTGCTGCGTTCGCCGCACGTCGATAAGAAGTCGCGCGAACAGTTCGAGATGCGCACACACAAGCGCTTGATCGACATTCTCGAACCGACACCGGATACGGTTGACGCGCTCATGAAGCTCGACCTTCCGCCAGGCGTGGACGTCGAAATCAAGGCGTTCGGTCACGCAGCGAAGTAAACGGCAACAGAAACAAAAATAAGCACGGCGCAGCCAATATCCAGCAATACCGAGACACGCTGCGAAAGAGAGACGAGGCGATGGCGGTTAACGGAATTATCGGAATCAAGTTGGGCATGACGCAAGTCTTCACCGAAGACGGCTCACTCGTGGGCTGCACGGTGTTGCAAGCGGGACCATGCGTTGTCGTGCAGCGCCGCACCAAAACCACCGACGGCTACGAAGCGGCGCAACTCGGCCTCGTGGAATTCGTCAAGCCGCAGCGCGTCAACAAAGCGATGACGGGCCACTTCAAAAAGGCCAGCGTCGCGCCGATGAAAGTGTTGCGTGAGGTTCGCATCACCGAATCGAACGACGAAACGAAAGTTGGCGATCGCGTTCTCGTTGATGCGTTTAAGAGCGGCGAGTTCGTCGATGTCACCGGCGTCAGCAAGGGCCGCGGTTTCGCGGGTGGCGTCAAGCGCTGGCATTACGCCGGCGGCGATGCGTCGCACGGTTCGATGTTTCACCGCGCACCGGGCGGCATCGGCGGCAGTTCGTTTCCGTCGCGCGTCTGGAAGAATCAGCACTTTCCGGGTCACATGGGCAACACCGGCGTGACCGCGCGCAACTTGAAAGTGATCAAGGTCGACACCGACGAGAACCTGCTTTTGGTTCGCGGTTCGGTGCCGGGACCTCGCGGCCAGTACATCTTCATCAAGAAGGCCCGACGGTCAAGAAAGCAGCCAGGTAACGAGAGTTTTTGCAAGGGGCGATCCGGCAAAGCCGGGTCGAGTAGTGACGAACGAATAAGAACCGAAGAAGTTCAGCGATAAGGAAACGAGAGATGCCGGTCGTCGATGTTTTAAATCTGAGTGGCAAAAAGGTCGGGCAAGTGGACCTCGCCGACGCCGTGTTTGGCGCCAAGGTGAATCCGCACTTGCTGCACGAAGCGTCGCGTTGGTATCAGCGCGAGATTCGCAGCGGCACCCACAAGACCAAGGACAAGAGCGAAGTCAGCGGCGCTGGCCGCAAGCTTTGGCGGCAAAAGGGCACCGGCCGTGCGCGCGTCGGCTCGATTCGGTCGCCTCTCTGGCGCCACGGCGGAACGGTTCACGGACCGAAGCCGCGCGATTACAGCTACGCGCTGCCCAAGAAAATGTTGCTCGGCGCTCTCCGCTCGGCGCTCTCCGCAAAGCTCGCGGACCAGAAGCTCGCCGTCATCGACGAGTGGTCGCTCGATACGCACAAGACCAAGGCGCTCGCCGAAGTGCTCGGCAACTTGAAGCACACCAAGTCGTCGCTGATTGTTTCGCACGGCGAGAATCGCAACCTCGAGCTTGCGACCCGCAATCTCGATCGCGTCAAGCTCGTTGCGCCCAACGCGGTGCAGGTGTACGACCTGCTGAACCACGATTTGTTGCTGCTCTCCAAGGATGCGGTCGCGCGCCTTGTGCGCACGCTCGATCCCGAAGCGGCGGCTGCGGCGACTCCGCACGTTGAGTCGATCGCTCCCGCGCCGGCAGCGAAAAAAGAAGCGGCGCCAAAGGCCGCCAAGTCTGGGGCCAAGAAGCCCGCGGCCAAGAAAACCGCGAAGCCCGGAAAGAAGGGGAAGTAAGCGATGGCAGCCCCTCACTATCAAATTATTCGCCGGCCGATCATCACCGAAAAAGGTCTCGGCGTAAAAGAACTGCAGCACACGGTCGTTTTCGAAGTCGCGGCCGCGGCAACCAAGACCGAAATCAAGGAAGCCGTGCAGCAAATTTTCAAGGTCAAGGTCAGCGACGTTCGCACGGCGAATTTTGTCGGCAAGATGCGTCGTCGCGGACAAAGCGTGGGCTATCGCAAGGATTGGAAGAAAGCCTACGTGAAGCTTGCCGAAGGCGAAAAAATGATCGAGTACGCGGAGAACCTGTAAACCGCGCTCGTGAACAGAAGTTCGGTGCAGAAAGTTTCAGGGAACCTGGCCCGGTGAAGTTGAAGTCGAGAGAGTAAGTCAAAGCAGTAGGTTGACGGCGCGCCGCAGGGGAAGTTGCAACGGCGCAAAAACGTAAGAGGTAGCGAAGCGATGGGACTGAAAAGTTTTAATCCATATACGGCGTCGCGGCGGTTTATCACCGTCCTGGACAAGAGCCATATCACCAAGGAAACGCCCGAGAAATCCTTGCTCGAGCCGAAAAAGCGCTCGGGCGGCCGTAACAATCAGGGCGAAATCGTCGTGTGGCACCGCGGTGGCGGCCACAAGAAACAGTATCGCCAGGTTGACTTCCGACGCGACAAAGTCGGCGTGCCGGCGAAAGTGGCTTCGATCGAGTACGACCCGAATCGCAGCTCCAACATCGCGTTGCTCCACTACGCCGATGGCGAG
>DATAMU010000344.1:0-3721 GCA_036266605.1 Candidatus Acidiferrum sp.
AAGGGAATTTTGAGGGTCGGGGAAAATTTTTTGGAGTGAGGCGTGTGCTAGACTTCGCCGTTTGTTTGCGTCTATTGCGGGTGTAGCGGGATTTTTTGAGGCGGGTCTCATCGAATTGAGTCGGGGCTGAGATCAAGCCACGGTCCCTCCACTGCGTGAGCCGACGCGTTCACAGGAAGTGAACGCGAAAAGAAAAGGCGTCGGCTCACTTCGGTCGGGATGACAGTTTTGTAGACGATCGCGCGAATGTGAGGAGATTTCAGGAGATGAGGATGATGCGACGGTGGATTGCTGGCGGCGCGATGGGGTTGGCGATGCTCGGTGTTGGCGCAGTTCGAGCGCATGCGCAGAGCGGCGGGGCGGGGTTGAGGGCGATTACGTTGGAGGATCAGTTTGCGATACGGGCGGTGGAGGGGCCGAGGATTTCGCCGGAGGGGAAGTGGGTGGCGTATACGGTGACGACGACGTCGATGAGTAAGGATGAGACGGAGCAGAGGATCTGGATGGTGCCGTTCGCGGGCGGGGATGCGATTGCGCTGACTTCGGAAGGAGTTTCGTCGGGGCATCCGGAGTGGAGCCCGGACGGGAAATTTTTGGCGTTTTTGTCGGCGCGGAAGGGCGGGACGACGCAGGTTTGGTTGCTGAACAGGTTGGGCGGAGAGGCGACGCAGCTGACGGATTTTCCGCAGGCGGTGGATTCGATGTCGTGGTCGCCGGATGGGAAGCGGCTGGCGCTGGTGATGCGGGACGCGACGAGAGATGAGTTGGAGGCGGCGAAGGATCGGGAGGAGGGAGACAAGAGCGGGGAAAAAGTCGAGAAGGAGAAGAAGGCAGCGAAGCCTTGGGTGATTGACCGGTTGCAGTTCAAATCGGATGAGGTTGGCTACCTGGATCACCGGCGGACGCATTTGTATGTGTTCGATGTGGCGAGCAAGAAGAGCACGCAGGTGACGAGCGGGGATTTTGATGATGCGGGGGCGGCGTGGTCGCCGGATGGGACGAAGTTGGCGTTTGCGAGCAACCGGACGGCGGATGCGGACCGGAATTACAACGACGATATTTGGGTGGTGGCGGCGGACAACACGGACAAGGGCGCGCAGCTGACGCAGATCACGACGAATCCGGGGGAGGATCATTCGCCAGCGTGGTCGCCGGATGGGAAGTGGATCGCGTATGTGACGCAGACTGAGCCGAAGTTGTTTGAGTATGCGACGAAGAATGTGGGGATTTCGCCGGCGGCGGGTGGTGGGGCGGCGAAGGTTGTGACGCGGGAGTTCGATCGGAACGCGGATGATTTGAAATTTTCGGCGGACAGCCAGAGCGTGTTTTTTATTGCGGATGACGATGGAACGCAGAATCTTTGCAAGATTTCGGTGAATGGAGGGGCGGTTGCGCGGCCGATTGGCGGGCGAGTGATGGTGTATTCGTATTCGGTCGGAGCGAACGGGGAGATTGCGGCGCAGATCGATCGGATGGATCGGCCTAGCGAGATTTATGCGGTGGCGGCCGGTGCGGCCGCGTCGGGCACGGCGAGCGAGCCCGTGCGGATTACGCATACGAATGACGCGCTGATCTCGCAGCTGAAGATTTCGTCGGGCGAGTATGTGCATTTCAAGAGTAAGGATGGGACGACCGTTGCGGGATATTTGTACAAGCCGCTGGACTATGTGGCGGGGAAAAAGGCGCCGACGATTTTGATTCCGCATGGCGGCCCGGTGTGGGCGTGGTATGCGGAGTTTCAGGCGAAGATTCAGTGGCTGAATGCGGCGGGGTATGCGGTGCTGACGCCGAATCCACGGGGATCGACGGGATACGGGCAGAAGTTTGCGCAGGCGATTTTTGCGGATTGGGGGAACAAGGATTTTCAGGATGACATGGCGATTGTGGATTATGCGGTCGCGCAGGGGATTGCGGACCAGGAGAAGTTAGGAGTTGGCGGGCATTCGTACGGGGCGATTTCGACGGACTTTATCATTGCGCAGACGACGCGATTCAAAGGGGCGATCTCGGACGCGGGCGTGGCGCTGCATACGACGGGGTACGGACACGACCAATATCAGAAGGACTATGAATTGGAGTTGGGGCGGCCGTGGGAGAACCACGCGGCGTGGGACAAGGTGTCGATGTTTTGGAATGTGGCGAAGGTTACGACGCCGACGTTATTTATGGGCGGGGCGATCGATTGGAATGTGCCGATTATTGGCGGGGAGCAGATGTACCAGGCGATGAAGAGTTTGGGGCGCGAGACGGAGTTGGTGGTGTATCCGGATGAGTATCATGAGTTTCGGACGCCGTCGCATATTAAGGACAGACTGATCAGGCAGATGGCGTGGTGGGAACACCATGTGAAGGGGTCGTCGGAGCCGGCGACGCCGGTGGGATTGGGGTCGCATGATGAGTGAGTTTGAAGAGAGTTGACAGTCGAGAGTTGAAAGTCGAAAGCGGAAGTGAAAAGCGGAAGTCGAAAGCGGAAGACAAAGCGAAGAGAAAAGATAACGCAGAGACGCAGAGGGGCGCAGAGGTTCGCGGAGAGTTTTTGATTGGGCTTGGGCTGAAAAGCGGCACGGGAGTGCCGCACTCCACATAGTGCTGGGTAGTGTTGAAGCGGAGAAGATGGATCGGGTTGTGGTTGGGAAGAGTTCGGTAGGGCGCTAGGAGTTGGTAGGGGAGGCGACGGCTTTGAAGCCGTAGGATTCGTAGCGGGTGGTGATGGAGCCGTTGCGGGCGGTGACTACGGTGAAGCCTTCGGGGACGCCCATGCGGGCGCCTTTCCACCAGTTGCCGCAGACGGCGCCGCCGGTGATGTATTGGGTGTTGCGCAGAGTGACGGTTTCGTTGATGTGAAGATGGCCCTGCAGAACTGCCACGACGTTGTGTCCTTCGAAAGTTGCGAGAACTTCGGGAGCGTTTCCTACCGTTAGCGTGCTGTATTTCTGGCCGGGCCGGACCGGCTCACCCCAAGTGGCGTAGGCACTGACGAGCGGGACGTGGACGCTGATGATGATGGGTGTGTTTGGAGCGGTGCGGTGGAGATCGTCTTTGAGCCAGGCGAGTTGAGTGGTGTCTATGCGGGCGTCCCAGAGGCGGTCGTCGGTGGGCTGGATGGAGTCGAGGATGATGAAATGCCAGCCTTTGTGGTCGAAGGAGTAGTAGGTATTGCCGAGGCGGTCTTCGTACATTTTTTTGCCGTAGCCGGGATCGGAGGGAGAGGCGCCGCTGGCGGTGTTGGTGCCGAACGTGTCGTGATTGCCGATGACTTGATGGAGCGGCAGTTGAAGAGTTTGCTGCGTTTTCTGATAGAGGTCGAAGACGGTGTTGGCGCGGGTGCGGTTGACGGAGTTCGCGTCGAAGACATGGTCGCCGCCCATGATGGCGAAGTCGGCGTTGAGCGCCGCGATTTTGCGGAAGGCCATGTCGCAGCCCATCGGGGCATCGAGTTCGGGCTGGATGTGGGTGTCGGTGAAGAAGACGAAGTCGAAGTGGGCGGGGGAGGAAGTGCTGGCTGGTGTGAGGAGCGTGGGGGAGAGGGTTGCGGCGGCGGTGGTTAGGGCGGCGGATTTCAGGAATGCGCGGCGATCGAGGGGCATGCGTCTGGTCCTTTGATGATCGAGTTCGTTGACTGGGCGGGATTATACTTTCAGACGATGAAGATTGTGCTGATTTCGACGTATGAGTTGGGGCGGCAGCCGTTTGGGGTGGTGTCGCCGGCGAGCTGGCTGCG
>DATAMU010000345.1:0-2125 GCA_036266605.1 Candidatus Acidiferrum sp.
AGCACGGCGGGCGCCGTTTCTTCGAGCAATCGGCGGAACGGACGGACGACGCAGGCCTGATACCGCTCACGATTGGCGTCCATCCAGGTCTTTTTGTTGTGGCGCGACAAATCCTTGAAAAATCTAAATATTTCGCGGCTAAAGATGGGCTCGGGTTTGGCCATGGAATCAGCGGTAACGACGCGGCATCGCGAAACACTCGGGCAACGTCGCGTCAGGCCGATAAGCCTACACGATTCACAATTGGCGTCAATTCCACTATGCTGTGCGGCGCAGACTACGCTGGGTAGCTATCCTGGCCGTACTGCACGACTGTGAAAGTTCTCATGTGTTGGGCTGCTCGCCAGCCTCGTCGTCAAACGTAACTTGAAATTCAAAGGAAGATGCAAATGCCACGTCGGTCTTCAGCTGTAGCTCTGTTCAGCTTCATTCTGATCGCGCTCATCGGCTTCGTTCGCCCATCGGCCATCGCCGTCGCGGATGACGCCAAACCCGCGGCGAAAAAAGAGCCATGGAAGTCGGAAGACTTTATCTACAGCGAAGCGGTCGGCCAATACAAAGCTTCGCCCGACGGCAAATGGCTGGCATGGACGAAATCGGCCGGCGACAAAGATAAGGACGGGCGCATCTCGAATCTCTATTTGTCGAGCTTGACCGGCGACGCGCACGAGATCGCTCTGACACGCGGCAACGACAACAACGTGCAGCCGAAGTGGTCGCCCGACGGCGAGAAGATCGCGTTCTTCAGCTCCCGCGCTCGCCCGAAAGCAAAGCCCGACACGGCGGGAATGCAGCTGTGGCTCATCAACGCTCACGGCGGCGAAGCGTGGCATCTCACCGACCTGGCGCACTCGCCGAAGCAAGCGGAATGGCTCGACAAAGATACGATCGTCTTCAGCGCGCCCGAAGATCCCGCGCTGTATGAAATGGAGATGAAGAAAAAGAAAGACGACTCCGATGTAATCGACGACGCCGATCATGAGCCGCCCGTGCGCCTATATAAGGTCAACGTGAAGGACGGAAAAATCACGCGGCTAACGACGAATACCGACTGGATCGAGCAGTTCGAGGTTTCGCATGACGGCAAATACGCGGTCGCGTCGCATGCGAAGAGCCTGCACTATGCGTTCGATCAGAAAGCGCATCCGATCGTCATTATTCACAGCCTGACCGGCGGCGAAGAGAAGCAAGTCTTCACCGACCTGCGCATTCGCCCCGAGGGTTTTCAGTGGGATTTCGACAATTCCGGTTTTTACATGGCGACGCCGTTTTCGACCGACGCGCGCTTCATGACGGCGGGAATCTCGATCGTTTATTTCTACGATATGGCGAGCGGGAAGGCGACGCAGGTCAATCTCGATTGGCCGAATGGCCTCGGCTACGATCTGCAAACCGTTCCAGGCGGATTCATCGCGCTTCTGGCGGCGGGCAGTCACGACGAGCCGGCGTTTTACGCGAAAGATGGCACTTCGTGGAAGCGCACGCAGCTCAGCGGCGATCACGTCAAAAATTTTCAGAGTTTCAACGTGAGCGAAGACGGAAAAACGATCGTTTACGAATATTCGACGGCGAGCCTCATGCCGCAGCTTTATCGAGCGGAACTCAGCGACAACAAATTGGCGTCGCCAACACAAGTCACCAAGCTGAACGAGAATCTAGTGAAGAATCGCGAATACGCGAAAACAGAAGTCATTCGCTGGAAGGGTTCGAACGACGAAATGGTCGAGGGCATCCTCTACTATCCGACCAACTATGAAGAAGGCAAAAAATATCCGCTGATCACCGCGATTCACGGCGGACCGCAAGGATCGGACAAAGATTTGTGGGGCGAGAGCTGGGCGTATCCACTGCAATTGCTGACGCAGCGCGGTTCGTTCGTTCTGCGGCCGAACTATCACGGCAGCAACAATTATGGCCTGAAGTGGTCGGAGTCCATTTGCTGCGGCAAGTATTACGATCTCGAAACGCCCGACATCAACGCGGGCGTCGATTACATGATCGGCAAAGGCTCCGTGGATGCCGACAAAATCGCTACGATGGGCTGGTCGAACGGGTCGATTCTCTCCACGAGCTTGATCACGACATACCCCGAGCGATACAAGGTCGCGAGCGTGGGCGCGGGCGA
>DATAMU010000346.1:0-12426 GCA_036266605.1 Candidatus Acidiferrum sp.
CTGCAAAGCTTGCGCGGCGAAAAGCGCCTGGACGATGCCGGCCTTCATGTCGAAGGTGCCGGGGCCGTAAGCTCTGCCTGCGGAAACGCGAAACGGCATCTTTCGCAGCGTGCCGCTCGAGTAGACCGTATCGTAGTGGCCGAGGACCAATAGCTGACCGGTGGGGCGAGCTTTCGCCGGAGCCCATGTGATGCGTAGATGATCGCCGCGCTGTCTTTGCACGATCCGCTCGATGCGCGCGCCGGGCAACCGGCGCCACGCCTTGGCGATGACTGCGCAGCAACGATCCATCGGCGCCTTTTCGAAGCTGGGCGACTCGGTCACAACAAATCGCCGCAGCAGCAGCAACATTTCCGGCAGTCGTGGTGTTAAGTGTTGAAGTAGAACTCTGGGCGCAGGTGTGTCGGCCATGGGCGCGACATCGTAACAGCCGGCACTGGACGCGGCAACGGTGCACAGGCGGCTAACGGTAGCGAAGGGTCAAACGTGTTCGCCGCGACAGCGCTCGCCTAAGTCCCGTCGATTCATCGCGTACCAGTGACGCGGTTCAGGGTTAATTCCCGCGACATCCTCGATGTCGGAGTGCTGCCAATGCGGCGCTTCGCATATAATAGTAGGTTTGCCGGGTACAAAGAGGCGTCACAGGGCAGGCCTACGGCCAAGTGTGGCGCGACGGGGAGCGCAGGATGATTTTGGACGTGAACGAAATTCAGAAACTGTTGCCGCATCGCTATCCGTTTCTGATGATCGACGGAATTCTGGAGATGGAGCGGCTCAAGAGCATCGTCGGCGTGAAAAACGTGACGATCAACGAACAGTTTTTTCAGGGCCACTTTCCCGGGAAGCCGATCATGCCGGGCGTGCTGATCATCGAAGCGATGGCGCAGACTGGCGGACTGTTGTTGCTTCTGGAGATTCCGGAGCGCGAGAGCAAGCTTCTGTATTTTGTGGCGGTGGATAAAGCGCGATTCCGGCGACCAGTTGTGCCTGGAGATCAATTGAAGCTCGAAGTTAAAGTGTTGCACTGGCGCGGAGGCGATTTTGCGAAGCTCGAAGCGCGAGCGACGGTTGACGGCAACTTGTGCGCGGAAGCTACGCTGATGTGCAAGATGGTCGATCGCGAGCCGGGATCGGTCGCGGAGGCGAAGGCCAAAGCGGAAGGGCCGAAGGCGCCCGAACGATCTACACCGGACCACTCTAAGGCGGACCAACCGAAAGCATGAGCGTCGCGCACATTCACGTGCAAGCTTCGGTCGCGCCAACCGCCAAGCTTGGATCGGGTGTGCAGATTGGTCCGTACGCTGTTGTCGGAGATGGTGTCGAACTCGGCGACGGATGCATTTTGCATTCGCACGCGGTCGTGACGGGCCCTTCGAAAATCGGTCGCGACAATGTTTTTCATCCGTTCAGCGCGATTGGCGGCGATCCGCAAGATTTAGGTTTCAAAGGCGAACACGTCGAATTGACTGTCGGTGACGGCAACACATTTCGCGAATACGTCACCGTCAATCGCGGCACGGTGAAAGGTGGCGGCAAGACCGTTGTCGGGAGCCGCAATCTTTTTCTAGCCTCGACGCACGTTGGACACGATTCCGTCGTCGGCGACAATAATCTCTTTGTGAACTCCGCGACTCTTGCAGGGCATGTGACCGTCGAAGATTTCACCACGATAGGCTTCGCTTCGCCGGTGCATCAGTTTTGCCGCATCGGCCGCTACGCCTATATCGGCGCTTCTACCGTGATCACGCAGGACGTGCCCCCGTTTTCACTCGTCGTCACCGAACGCGAAACCGTTTGCTTCGGCATCAACAAGATCGGCCTCCAGCGCAAGGGCTTCTCCGAAGGACGCCAACGTGCCCTGACGCGCGCCTACAAGCTGCTGCTGCGTTCGAAACTGAATACGAAGCAAGCTCTCAGCGAGATGCGCGCAACATTAGGCGATTCTGAAGACGTCGCCGAACTAATTCGCTTTATCGAGACATCCGAACGCGGAATCGTGAAGTGATGCAAGAAAGTGCCGCATTGCCGTTCTAACTCATGACTGACGCAGCCACAACAGGATGGGGATTGATCGCCGGCAACGGCCGCTTCCCGTTTCTCGTGCTGGAAGGCGCGCGCAGCCAGGGTATCGACATGGCCGTGATCGCGCTGAAAGAGGAAGCTTCGCAGGAATTGGCGAATACGACCAAGCGCCTGCATTGGGTGAGTCTCGGCGAACTCAGCAAAGCCATCGACCTGATGCATCGCGAAGGCGTGACGCAAGCCGTGATGGCCGGTCAGGTGAAGCACAACAAAATTTTCAGCGCGATCCGACCCGATTGGAAGCTCGCGAAGCTGCTCTTCTCGCTGCCGCGAAAAAACACCGACTCGCTCATCGGCGCGGTCGCAAAAATATTCGAAGAAGAAGGCATCCACCTGGTCGATTCCACCCATTTCCTAAAACCGCTCCTGCCCGAAGCGGGCGTGCTCACGCGCCGCGCTCCCGACGAGCGCGAAGCCGCCGACATCGCGTACGGTCTGGGAGTCGCGCGCCAAATTTCCGCAATGGACATCGGTCAAACCGTCGTGGTTTCCGATCGCGCCTGTGTTGCTGTGGAAGCCATGGAAGGCACCGATGAAACGATTGCCCGCGCGGCGCGCATCGTCAGCGGCAAGCCGCTCGTTGTCGTGAAACTCAGCAAGCCGAATCAAGACATGCGCTTCGATGTACCCGTGGTCGGCTTGCCCACCATCGAACAAATGAAGAGTGCTCACGCCACCGCGATGGCAATTGACGCGGGGCGTACCTTGTTATTCGACCGGGAAAAATTGATTGCCGAGGCCGACGCCGCGGGAATCGCCATTCAGGCGTTTCCATTCGCAGCGGCGACGCCGAGCGTTAATAGCAACGTCGGTTCAGGAGAGACTTCCGCGGGCCAAGCGACCGCGGAACTGGGAACCGTGTCCGGGGGAATGAAGAAGCAATGAGCGCGGTAGCTGGAAACAACAACAGGATTCGTGTGGCCGTCGTCGGCGCCGGCGAATTCGGCCGCAATCACGCGCGCGTGTATCGCGAACTTCCCAGCGCAGAACTCATCGGAATCTACGACAAGAATCCAGAACGCGCGAAGCAGATCGCCGCGGAATTCCAAACCAGATCATTCGCCTCGCTCGACGATCTCCGCGGCCAAGTCGATGCCGCCACCGTGGCCGTTCCCACGATCGATCACGCCAATGTAGGCGCCCGATTGATGGAACTCGGCCTCGACGTCCTCGTCGAAAAGCCGATGGCGAGCAATCTCGCCGAAGCCGACGCTCTACTCGCCGCCGCAACAAAATTCTCGCGCGTCTTGCAAGTCGGCCATGTCGAACGCTTCAATCCTGCGGTGATCGCCGTCGAGCCGATCCTCAACCGCCCGCTTTTCTTCGAGGTCCATCGCCTCGGCGTCTTCACGCCGCGCAGCCTCGACGTAGACGTGATCTACGACCTCATGATTCACGATCTCGACATTCTGCTCACGCTCGTCAAAGAACCCGTAACTGAAGTGAAAGCCGTCGGCATCCCTGTGCTCACCGACAAAGTCGATATCGCCCATGCGCGCCTCGAATTCACCGGCGGCGCCGTTGCTAACATTACAGCGAGCCGAGTCTCGACCGAACGCGTCCGCAAAGTGCGATTCTTCCAGCAACACGAGTACGTCTCGCTCGATTACGCGCGTCGCGACGCCTTGCGCGTCTCCGTCAAAAAGCCCGGCCCGCAGCCCGAATTCGCCTTCGAAAAGTTAAACGCACCCGCGGTCGAGCCGCTTCACGCCGAACTCGAAGAGTTCCTCGACTGCGTCCGTACGCGCCGCGAACCTCGCACCGGAGGCCACGCCGGCCGCGCCGCGCTCGATTTGGCGCAACGAGTCATGGCAAGCATCCAGGAACACGGCGAGCGCGTCCAACTGCTAGCCTTTGCCGCCGCTCAGAAAATAGACGAATGATCCCTAGACTCCTCGTTCCCGTGGGTGCGAAGCCGCCCGCCGCCGATGCCGTATCGACGCGGCGGCGTCCGACCACTTTGGACGACCGCAAACTCGTGCCTTCGACGCTGCCGATCGTGCAACTCGACGGCAAGAGCACGATTCCGTCCTCGCTCCCGCTGGAGTCGATCGCCGCACGCGTCGTCGTGCCGCGCGACGTAAAGCCATCCGAGTTCGTTCGCGAGGAAAGAGAAGATCTTCCTCTACAGCCGACCGATCTCGACGAACGCGTCATCGTTCCACAGGGCGCGGCGCCGCCGGAAATCATCGAGCCGATTCAGCTCCAGAACATCCCGACGGATCTCGTAGAAACCGACGTTTTTATGACCGGCGAGGTCAACCTTCTCAACAAGGAAACTCCAGAAAAGGATCGCGCCGAGCTGATCAAGTCGGTCATGTCGTTTGCGGCGCACGCGCTCTTCATTCTGTTTCTGCTTTTCGAGCCGAAGATTTTCCCACCGCACGCGCCGACGCAAGAGGAAAACGAATTGGCGCGCCGTCAGATGACGATTTTGTTGCCGCCGGGCGCGCTCGATGAACTGAAAACTCCGCCGCGTCCACGGCAGCCACCCGTGACTGTCAATCCAAAGGTACTGCGTCGTGTCGCTCCGCCGGTGCCAAAGCCGGAAGCTGTGCCGGCTCCGACGCCGACTCCAAAGCAGCCCGAAAAACCAAAGGAATTGCCAAGCGCGCCGACGCCGCAGCCTCAGCAAACGCCGCCCAAGGCGCAAGACGATTCGGCGGCCAAACAGGATGCGCCTAAACAGCCTTTGAAACTCGAAACGCCGCAGCAGCAACAGCCGACCGAGCACGCGTTGCTCCTTCCCAAGAGCTCGCTTGGCGGCTCGCTCAGAGATTCGATCCGCGAATCGTCAAAGATGAGCGCGCCAACCGCCGTCGGTGGAGGCGGCCAGGTCCCGAGCAACAGCGGCATCCCCGGAGGGGGCAGCCAGGCGCAGGCATTCGGCAACATGGAACTGCTCACGCCCACCCAAGGCGTGGATTTCAACGAATATCTCCGTCGCGTATATATCATCGTGAAGCGAAATTGGTTCTCGGTGATGCCAGAGTCGGTCAGGCTTGGTGACAAAGGTGTGGTCGCACTGCAATTTCGCATCATGAAAAACGGCATTGTGCCCGACGGCGAACCTGTGCGGCTTTCGACTTCCGGCAAAGAGCCGCTCGATCGCGCTGCCGTTTCATCGATTCGCGCGTCAAGCCCGTTCGAACCGCTGCCGCCGGCATTCAGCGGACCGTATATTGAGCTGCGCTTTACGTACTTCTACAATATTCAGCCGAATTACGGTGGGCAGTAGTGCCAAGCTGTTCTGGATCACGTTCGACGATGAAGATCGCGCGCCAACAGATTCTCGGCAGCCTGATACTCGCTTTACTTGTGTTGATTGTCTTGTTCGTGCGCGCCCGCCATATTTTCTTTCCGTGATGTTTCGATGACCGCCGACAAATCGATCGCGCCGTTGATCGTGATTCTGGGCCCGACGGCTTCCGGCAAGTCTACGCTGGGAGTGTGGCTTGCGGAGCGGATCGGCGGCGAAGTCGTCGCGTGCGATTCGACGCAGCTCTACAAGGGATTCGACATAGGAACGGCGAAGCCGTCGTTGGCCGAGCGTCGTGGCGTTCCGCATCACTTGATTGATGTTCTCGAACCGTACGAGCCTGCGACCGCAGGTGGATATCGCGAGGCGGCGATCGCAACGCTCGACGATTTGCGGCGACGCGGGCGCGTTCCGATTTTGACGGTCGGAACTGGTTTGTATCTGCGCGCGTTGCTCGAAGGATTGGCTGATGTTCCGCAGCGGTCAGAGGAACTGCGCGACCGACTACGCATAAGTCGTGACCGGCATCCTGCGGGATATCTGCATCGCGTTTTGCGCCGGCTCGATCCAAATGCTGCAAGCAAGATCGCGGCGGCCGACGAACAGAAGCTGATTCGCGCCATCGAGGTCTGTTTGCTCACGAAGCGCCCGCTAACTCAGGTTTACCGCGAAGGACGCGCACCGCTTACAGGATGGCGTTCCATCAAGATCGGCCTCAAGACGCCGAGAGAAGAGCTTTACGAACGAATTCACGCGAGAACCGATTCGATGCTGGTACGCGACTG
Organism: Candidatus Acidiferrum sp.; assembly: GCA_036266605.1. Classification (GTDB taxonomy): domain Bacteria; phylum Acidobacteriota; class Terriglobia; order Acidiferrales; family UBA7541; genus Acidiferrum. The sequence continues at coordinate 6,127 of DATAMU010000346.1, forward strand.
GCTCGACGAAGTGCGCACATTGATGAACTGGGGTCTGACCGATCACGCGAAGCCGTTCGACTTCATCGGCTACCGTGAGTTGCGTGCGGTCGCGCGCGGCGAAATGCAACTCGCGGATGCACAAGTCGCGATTCAGCAGGCGACTCGCCGGTATGCGAAGCGTCAGATCACATGGTTTCGTCGAGAGGCCAACGTGCAGTGGCTCGATGGATTCGGCGATTCACCAAAAATTCAGGTCGCCGCTCTCGACTTCGTTACAGAATCGCTGAAAGGCTAATTCGGAGGGCTAAATGGAATGGCGAAATTGTCCGCCGATTTCGCCATGGCCACTGCGCTCGCCCGGTACCGATCCTAAGCGTATAATCCCCGCAGGAAGGAAAATTTGCGGGTTCTGGCTACCATCGCCGGACGCGCAAGCACAGATGCTCCCGCCAGCTGACCGATGAAGACTCCTCAGTCCACTGCAGCCTCCGAACGCGTGTTATTGGTCGGCGTGACCTTCAAGCGAGCAAAGCGCGTCCCCGCGCACATGCTCGCCGAGCTTGGCCAGGACTCACTCGACGAACTCGTCGAACTGGCGCGCAGCGCGGGAGCCGACGTTGCCACCACAATTCATCAGGTGCGTGATTCTGCGGATTCCGCCACGCTGGTCGGCCGCGGCAAACTCGATGAGATCCGCGCCGAAGCCACCGCGCACAAAGCCGCGCTCATCATTTTCGACGGTAACCTGTCGCCCACCCAGCAGCGCAACATCGAAGAGATCACCGAGTGCCGCGTGATCGATCGGACGCAGCTCATCCTCGATATTTTTGCGAAACATGCGCGCAGCCGCGAAGGCCAGCTTCAAGTCGAACTCGCGCAGCTTGACTACATGCTGCCCCGGCTTGCGGGACACGGTGTCGCCATGTCGCGTCTCGGCGGCAAGAGCGGTGGCGGCGGGGGTGGTGGTGCGGGCGGCGGCGCAGGCCGTATCGGCGTTCGTGGCCCAGGTGAAAAAAAACTCGAAACCGACCGTCGCCGTATTCGCGATCGCATTGCCAAAATCAAGAAGGCGATCGACGATGTCCGCAAGCAGCGCTCGCTTCGTCGCGACGCGCGCAACGCGGTGCCACTCGGCACGGTCGCGCTTGTCGGTTACACGAATGCGGGCAAATCGACACTCTTCAACGCGCTGAGTCACGCCGAGGTGCTGGTCTCTTCGCGTATGTTTGCGACGCTCGACCCGACCATTCGCGCGATTCGGCTTCCGTCCAATCGGCGCGTTCTGGTGTCCGACACAGTCGGATTCATCCGCGATCTGCCGAAAGGGTTGATGACGGCGTTTCGCGCAACGCTCGAAGAAGTCCAGGAAGCTGCCGTGATCCTTCACGTCAGTGATGTTTCGAATCCACATCACGACGAGCTCGACGAAGAGGTGGACAAAATTTTGGGTGAGCTCGGCGTCAACGGACGGCCGATCCTGCGCGTGCTCAACAAAACCGATCTCTTGTCGCCGCTGCTGAAAGAAACTCTCGAATCCAGTGTCGCTCGCTCGGGCGACTCAGGACCGGTTTTGGTCTCGGCGAAAACCGGGAAGGGAATTGACGAGCTGCTGCGCCGCGTCGATGCCGCTTTGCCGATCGATCCGGTCGTGACACTGTCGCTTCGAATGCCGATGACCGAAGGCCGCACGCTCGCGCTCATTCACGCGATGGGTAAAGTGCTACATTCCATCGTCGAAGATTCGCATATGCGGATGGTGGCCGAGGTTCCCGAATCGATCGCGCGCCGGCTGCGCTTGAGTCAATATTTGGTTAGTGGAACTCCGGCGCCCCGTTCTGCGTAGTAGATATAGGAGGGTCTCACCATGGCTGCTTTCCTACTTTGGGTCATCCTGTTTATTCTCTGCTGGCCGCTGGCGCTGCTGGCCTTAATTGCCTATCCCTTCGTGTGGCTGATCCTTCTCCCATTTCGGATCGTCGGCATCGCTGTTGGTGGCGTACTGGCACTCCTGAGCGCTATTTTCCTATTGCCCGTGCGTTTGCTGCGCGGGCCGTCGGCCGTACGCGCCTTGTAATCGAGCCGACTAACTGTCGCTAGTGACGTCGGAGTAAAACCGCGTAGGAACCACCGATTTCGCAGCCAATCATGCGCTTTTCCGTAACGGGCGTAAAATCGGGTGCCCCTTCCGCTTCCTGTGGAAAAGCTTGTGGAAACAGAAATGGCCTGAATTGACCTGCGGTTCGCTGCGGGGTATAACGGAATCCGTCTCGATGCTGTTGGTCATTCTATATTTATGATTTTAAAAGACTTAATCTATTAACGGCCTCCCATATGCCTTCGTAGCACTACCGTAACATTTGAATCCGTGTCGAAACATTTGCACAGATGGCACTCCCCTGTGTTACGAAAGAGTATTCCCTTTTAAACATTTTTCCGCTTGACGCGTTAACCTCAAAGGTACTCTTCTCGCAATGAGCCCAATGTTGCTTCCTGGATTTCCGCCATTTTGGGTAACGTTGACGCCCGCATAGCCGGAGTCTATAGTGAGTTTCCGGCTCTGGAATCGGTGGTTAACGGCGGTTTCGGGTATGCGATATTCAGACCGCCCCGCGGACGAACACCGCCTGCGTTGAGCTCATATGAACCTGCCAAATGGACTGACGCTGCTCCGCATCTTTTTCGTCCCAGTCCTTATTGTTATTCTCCTCACGCGCAGCCCGAACATCGACCTTTTGGGCTATCAGGTTCATTTTGAAGTCTGGGGCGTCCTCATCCTGCTCATGGCCGCCGCCACGGACTGGGCAGACGGTTATTTCGCGCGCCGTCGCCTTCAGGTCACGCGGCTTGGCATCCTCCTCGATCCAATCGCCGACAAACTTCTCATCTCCGCCGCGTTTATCGCTCTCGTCGATATGCACCTCGTACCCGCATGGATGGTTGTCATCATCATTGGCCGGGAATTCACCGTGCAGGGTTTGCGCACGATCGCATCCGCCGAAGGAATGGTCATTGCAGCCTCGACCATCGGCAAAACGAAAATGGTGCTGCAGGTCGTTGCCGTCGCTGTCCTTATCGCTGCCGCCGGCCATCCTGCTCTCAAAGGTCTCGCCCTGTTGTTGCTGTGGTTGGTTGTCGCAAGCGCTCTCATCTCCGCCGCGCAATATTTTCTGCGCTTCTGGGGACAGCTCGACGACCGCGTCAAGCAACGCCGTAAACTTCGAATGCTGGAAGGACACGAGAAAACAGGCGATGCCGTCCCCCTCTGAAACAGACCGTTACGCGATTTTGAAATTTGCCCGTCAGGTCGTAGTCGAGGCCGTGACGTTAGGACGTTTGCCGGAACACGTTCCGACCGATGGAGTCTTCGCCGAGCGCCGCGGTGTTTTCGTCACGCTCCGCCACAACGGGCGCCTGCGCGGCTGCATCGGCGTTGTCGAAGCCGACACGCCTCTCGGCGATAGCGTCGCTCGTTGCGCCGCAGGGGCCGCGTTGCAGGATCCGCGCTTCGCTCCGATGCGCGCCGCCGATCTGAGCCTGCTTCAAATCGAAATATCGCTGCTATCCAGGCCTGAACCCATTGCCATCAACGCCATCGAAATCGGTCGCCACGGTTTGATCGTCATTTCGGGCGACCGTCGCGGGCTGCTGCTCCCACAGGTTGCCGTCGAACACCACCTCGATCGCGAAAAATTTCTAAGCGAAACTTGCCGCAAAGCCCACCTTCTGCGGGATGCCTGGCGCGACGCCAGAACACAAATTCTCGGATTCACCTGCGACGTGTTCTCTGATCCCGAACATCAAACCGAATCGGAAACAGTCGGTGCAATTGCTCGCGAGCAAAGCGCAGCTCAAAACAAGAACCCGCGCGACGTTGAATCGCGCGGGTCAGAAAGCCTTCTTTAGCTTGAGGTGAACCGGTTGCTCGAAACTATTCGAGTTCCGCCAGATCTCCGGTGTAGGCCTCTTCACGTTCGTAGGTCACATAAACGGTCGCGGCATCCTTTGTGACATTCAAAACGATGCCTTCTCCTAGAATTTCGCGCGGCAGGTCTTTGCCCGTGTACTTCTTCGGCGCGCTGCCGAAGCCCAACACCTTATATTGCATATCCGGCTCGCCGGCCTTCACCGAAATATCATCCTTCGATGTCTGATAGCGAAAGAGGCGAATGTAGTCGCCGACCTTAACGCCCTTTGACGCACCGATGTTCACGTAAGCAGTGATTCCTGCGCCGAACACCTGATGCCGATCATACCCGGTCACGATCGTGCCCACAGGTTTGCCGCTCACCGGCGCAAAAATGTCGAACTTCGAAGCGTCTTTATAGGGGGGTGCCGGGCGCTCGACAAACGGCCGCGCGACGTCTCCGCGCTGCATGTAGTCGCACGAGAACAAAATTTCTGCGGTCGCAGTTTCCGCCTGAACGCTGACGACGCGAATCTGCCCAAGATCGCGGTAGAGAATTCCCATCCGCTTGGTGGCCTTATCCTGACCTATGAACCATTCGTTGGTGGGGTCGTGATCGGGCCGCACGATCGAATAAACGTCGCCGACCTTCACACCCTGCTGCTGCCCGCGGTTCATATATACAAAGTCACCGCGCGAAAAAATGATTTTATAGTTGGACTGCTCGCCCGAAATGACCCGGATATCGTCCGGAACCTTAGGGTCGCTCACGAAACCGGAGCAATAAACCTTCGAGTAGCTTACTTGGCCGTTCGGGGTCGTATCCGCTGGAGTCTGAGCCGCGCACACGCCCGCGCTGGCCAGGATCGAGACGCAAAACGCAGCTAATTTCGTGCGCATACCATGCTCCTTCGACAACACACGCCCTTAGGGCCGTGCGGGGACCTGCCCATCGAAATTAACAAGCACCTCCAACAGCGTCAACAAATTGGGCGAGACTGCTTTACACTCTAGATACTGGCCGTTCGCCCGTACGTCGGGGCGTCGATTTAATATTAAGTGTATTTTAATCAGCGAGATGAGGGAGTCTTGGGGATGGCCCGGCTCGGTCGCGGTATCGGCAGCATTTGTGGCGTGGTGGCCGCTTCGACGGCCGCGGCGATGTCGGCCGCCGTTCGAGCTGCCCTCAAAGAAACCCCCACGATCGAACTCCGCCTCGACTGGCTTTCCAGCGACAACGAGCGTTCGAAGCTCCTCGCCTGGCTCAAGACCCACCGCCCCGCAAATGCCACATTCTTAGCCACTTGCCGCTGCAAAGGCGCAGGCGGCGAGTTCACTGGCGACATCCAGGGTCAATTATATTGGCTCATCCAGGCTCGCGAAGCCGGATGCCAGTGGTGCGACATCGAAATCGAAACCCTCCGCTTGCTGCCCAACAAGTCCGTCCGTGGCTATGCCGTCCCCGGTCGCATCATGCTCTCCATACACGACTTCAAGCGCACACCCGACATCGGCCGCTCGTTCCGCATGCCTCCGCGCGGCGAAGTGGACACCATCAAGATCGCTGCTCTCTCGCGCAACATCGCAGACAGCGTCCGCCTCCTCAAATGGGCCGAAGGCTCAAAAGATTGTGTCGCCGTCCCCATGGGCGAAGTCGGCCTCCCTGCTCGCATCCTCGCTCTTAAGCACGGCAGCGCTCTCGAGTACGCTCCCGTCGGCGCAGCCACCGCTCCCGGCCAGGTCAGCCTGCACGATCTCAAACATCTCTTCCGCGCGCATCAACTCAACAGCAGTACCCGCGTCTTCGGCGTGATAGGCAATCCCATCAGCCACTCGCTCTCCCCGCTCCTCCACAACTCCGCCTTCGCCGCCAAAGAGATCAACGCCGTCTACCTCCCATTTCTCGTTCACAGCCTCACGGACTTCCTCAATGCTGTCCCCGACTTCGGCCTTCGCGGCTTCAGCGTCACCATTCCGCACAAACAAACAATCCTGAAACACCTCGATCATTGCGACGACCTCGCCGCCGACATCGGCGCCGTTAATACCGTTGTCGTCCGCCCCGACGGCTCGCTCGCCGGTTCGAACACCGATTACGTCGGCGTCCTACGCTCGCTCGAAAAGAAACTCCATCTGGCGAAGAGCCGCGTCCTCCTCTTTGGCGCCGGAGGCTCCGCGCGCGCCGCCGCCGTTGCTCTCGCACGTAAAGGCGCTCAAATCGCCATCTGCGCGCGACGCGAGCAGCAAGCGCGCGAGCTCGCGCGCGCCGTCGGCGGCGAAGCCGTCCCACGCTTCGCCCTGCGCTCTGAAAAATTCGACGCAATCCTCAACACCACTCCCGTCGGCATGCACCCTCACTCCAAAATTTCTCCTCTCGCCGCCGAAGAGCTAAACTGTCGCATCGTCATGGACCT
>DATAMU010000347.1:0-8164 GCA_036266605.1 Candidatus Acidiferrum sp.
ACCACTGAAGCCCTTCGCGCCAGCCCACAGGTCACTCCGGAAACCTGCCGATTTGCCCGGCGACCGCCCAAGGTCCGTCGCTCATCCGGCCTACCCTCCCGACCCGCTTTTCCCGCGCTAAGAGGTGTGCTATAACCTTCGGGCCGTGGAACGTGCCGCGAAAGATGGGGCAGCTTCGATCTACCCTGATGCTCGCAGGGCCGAATCGAAGCCGAGTGCATCTGTCTCTCTGAAGTCGCCCGAACGTGAGGGATTGCAGGCGACGGAGACAGCAGCGAATCCTTCGAAACAGGATCTCGCCGTGCCGCACGAGGATGCTTCCCGGTTTTGTCCGGTTTGTTCGCAGCGGCTCACGTCCCGGCGCTGCAAGTTGATTTGCACGGTCTGCGGATATTACATGTCCTGCGCGGACTACTATTGATGTAAGCTGTGCGGCCTCGGCAAGGTTGCTGCCGGCAGCCGCTCCGATTTCACAGGAGGATACGAACGTGGCATTGAAGATGACGAACCGCGAAGTGGATGGCGTGTCCGTGGTGGCGCTGGACGGCCGCATCGTTTTGGGAGAAGAGAGCAACGCGCTGCGCGAAAAGGTGAAGACCTTGCTCGCCGAGGGCAAGAAAAAGATTGTGCTGAACATGGACAACATCACGTTCATCGACAGCGCCGGCTTGGGCACGCTCGTTGCCGCACATCACAGCGCCAAGGGTCAGGGCGCGTCGCTGCGACTCTGCCACCTCGGCAGCAAGTTCCAGGAAGTTCTCCAGATCACCAAGCTGCTCACGGTGTTCGACGTGTACGACACCGAAGCGCAAGCCGTCTCCAGCTTCAGCAAGTCCGCCGGCGCCTGATTTCGCAGCGCGCCAAGCGCAACGCGACGCTTCCGCGCATTCGCGGAAGCCGCTCAGTGCAAAACTTGATTCGTATTTTTTAGGGCATGCGCGTCGCATGCCCTTTTTTCTTTGGGTGCCGCACCCTAGGTTTCTGAGGGTGCGGTTTGTAAGGTGGAACACCTCTCACTTTTGCTTCGTGAGGTTCGGTTTGGCTGCAACCTCACCGGACCTGTATTTCATTCCTAGCTGTAATGTGTTCAATGCCGGCTCCGGCAAGAATCCCGCAGTCAGTCACCGGCCCGTCTTCGTTCCCCCATCAGCCCCACCACATGCCGCGCAATCTGCCCATCTTCATCCGACTCGATCACTTCAACCGCGACCTCGCTGGCAGACCGGCTGATCTTCGCCGCGTTCTTCCGATTTTCAAGTTCGTCGAGTCGCACTCCAAAAATCTCCATCCCGCCGCAAATCCTTGCGCGAATATCACCATCGTGTTCCCCGATGCCGCCCGTAAACACGATCGTATCGAGATTGCCCATCACTGCCGCAAATCCCCCGATCGCCTTCGCCGCCGCGCGCGCAAACATCTCTATCGCCAGCCGCGCTTCCGCATCGCCGCTGTTCGCCGCCTCGTGCAACTTGCGCATGTCCGACGCCGTTCCGGAAATCCCGAGCAGCCCCGACTCTTTATCCAAAATCTTCCCAAGCGTCTCGACGTCCGTCCCCGTCTTGAGCAGATGCAGCAACACACCGGGATCAAGATCACCCGGCCGCGTTCCCATGATGATTCCACCCGTCGGCGTGAGCCCCATTGTCGTATCCACCGACCTGCCACCAACGATCGCCGTCACGCTCGCCCCATTTCCCAAATGCGCCACAATGAGGTGCCTCGGCATCCGTTCCCGCAACGCATACACAATCGATTCGCAAGACAGCCCATGAAATCCGTACTTGCGAATCCCCGCGTCCCAATATTTCTTCGGCAGCGGCAAGCGCTCCGCCGCCTTCGGCATCGTCGTGTGAAACGCCGTATCGAAGCACGCAAACTGCGGCACTCCCGGATACAGCTTCTCCGTCTCCCGAATCAGCGCGATCGCCGCTGGAACATGGAGCGGCGCAAAGTGCGCCGCCCCGTCCAGTGTCTGCAAAACCTGTGGCGTGATGCGCTGATGCGCCGTCAGCGACGGCCCGCCATGCACAACGCGATGCCCAATCCCATCGATCTTCGGCAGCGCGAGCTTCGCTAATTTTTCCGCGACCGCCTTCGCCGCATTCGACTGCTGCCCAAAATCCTTCGACTCCTCTTCGACCGTTTTCCCATCGCTATCCTTCAGCCAAATTTTTCCTTCGCCGCCGCCAATCCTTTCGACCTCGCCCCGGTAAAGCGGTCGAACTCCTCCGGTTGTAGGGGCGGGGCTTGCTCCGCCCGGCGTACGGTCCAACCGCGACGTCAACGCGGAAGCCACCTCCGAGTACACCCCGAACTTCAGCGACGACGAGCCACTATTCAGGACGAGAATGACGTTATCCAGCATGTGTTTTTTTTTGCGCGAAATTCGAGCGCCGTCTCGTTCTACGCCCGCAGCGCTTTCGGCGCCGCCGGCGACCATCGCCATTCCGCAACTTCCGGCATGTCTTCGCCATGTTCCGAAACGTACAATTTGTGCCGCTGCATCGCTTCCGTAAACCGCTGGGTCGCTTTATCGGCGAAACCCTTCAATCGCGGCACGCGACTCACCGCATCGAGCGCAAGCCGGAAGCGATCCATGCGATTCAACACCACCATGTCGAACGGCGTGGTCGTCGTCCCCTCTTCAACGAAACCGCGCACATGAATATTGTTATGATTCCGCCGGCGATACGTCAGCCGGTGAATCAGCGTCGGATATCCGTGAAACGCAAATATCACCGGCTTATCCTTCGTAAAAAGCGCATCGAAATCTTCCTCCGCCAGCCCGTGTGGATGCTCGCTCTGCGGTTGCAGCGTCATCAGGTCCACCACATTCACCACGCGAATCCGCAGATCGGGCAACTCCTCCCGCAGCAGCGAAACCGCCGCCAGAATCTCCAGCGTCGGCACGTCCCCCGCGCACGCCATCACCACTTCCGGATTTTCCGGCTCATGCCCCGCCCAGTCCCAAGCGCCCCCTCCGGCGATGCACTGCGCGACCGCGGCATCGATGTCTAGCCAGTTCGGAGCAGGCTGTTTCCCTGCGACGATCAAATTCACATAGTTGCGGCTCTTCAGACAATGGTCTGCAACCGAGAGCAAACAGTTCGTATCCGGTGGCAAATAAATCCGCACGATATCCGCTTTCTTGTTTGCGACGTGATCCATAAAGCCCGGATCCTGATGCGAAAACCCGTTGTGATCCTGCCGCCACACATGCGAAGTGAGCAGATAGTTCAGCGATGCGATCGGTTTCCGCCACGGAATATTTCGCGTCGTCTTCAGCCACTTCGCGTGCTGGTTGAACATCGAGTCGATGATGTGAATAAACGCCTCGTAGCACGAGAAAAAACCGTGCCTCCCCGTGAGCAAATATCCTTCCAGCCAGCCTTGGCACATGTGCTCGCTCAGCACTTCCATCACGCGCCCATTCAGCGCGAGATTTTCGTCCACCGGCAGCGTTTTCGATTCCCACGTTTTCTTGCTGACGTCGTAGATCGCCTCGAGCCGGTTCGACGCCGTCTCGTCCGGACCAAACACCCGAAAATTCTTCGACTCCAGATTGCACTTCATCACATCGCGCAGATACTTGCCCAAAATCCGCGTCGCTTCGGTGTCCGGCTCGCCCGGATGCTTCACGTCAATGGCAAACTCGCGAAAATTCGGAAGACGCAGCGGCTGCATCAGCAACCCGCCGTTCGCGTGCGGATTCATCCCCATTCGCCGCCGTCCCTTCGGCGGCAGGTCGGCAAGTTCCGCGACGAGCGTTCCGTTCTTATCGAAGAGTTCTTCGGGTTTGTACCCGCGCATCCACTCATCCAGAATTTTCAAATGATCCGGCTTTTCGTGCAGCTCCGCGAACGGAACCTGGTGCGCGCGCCACGTCCCTTCCACCGGCTTCCCGTCGACTTCCTTCGGCCCCGTCCACCCCTTCGGCGTCTTCAAAATCAGCATCGGCCACCGCGGTCGTTCCTTGTTCCCGTCTTCGCGTGCGGCTTTCTGGATCGCGGCGATCTCATCCAGCATCTTGTCGAGCACCTCGGCCATCGCCGGATGCATCACGTTCGGATCGTCGCCTTCCAGAAAATGCGTTTTGTATCCGTAGCCGTGAAAGAGCTCTTCCAGCTCATTCTGCGGAATGCGCGCCAGCACCGTCGGATTCGCGATCTTGTAGCCGTTGAGATGCAGAATCGGAAGAACCGCGCCATCCCGCTTCGCATTCAAAAACTTGTTCGAGTGCCAGCTTGTTGCGCATGGCCCGGTTTCCGCTTCTCCGTCCCCAACGATGCATGTCACAACAAGATCGGGATTGTCATACGCCGCCCCAAACGCATGCAGCATCGAATACCCGAGTTCACCGCCTTCATGAATCGATCCCGGAGTCTCTGGCGCAACGTGGCTCGGAATTCCATACGGCCACGAAAACTGCCGGAACAATCGCTTGATCCCATCCGCATTCCGTTCGATGTACGGATACAGCTCCGTGTACGAACCTTCCAGATACGTGTGCGCGACGATCCCCGGCCCACCGTGGCCGGGCCCAATGATGTACATCATGTTCAGATCGCGCTCGTTGATCACGCGATTCAGGTGTGTGTAAATAAAATTCAGCCCAGACGTCGTTCCCCAATGCCCCAGCAGCCGCGGTTTTACGTCATCCAGCGTCAGCGGCCGCTCCAGCAGCGGATTGTCCTTGAGATAAATCTGCCCGACCGTCAGATAATTTGCCGCCCGCCAGTAGGCATGCATCTTGCGGATTTCATCTTGGCTCAACGCGGACATGGTCATCTCCGTGACGGCGCTCCGTACAGGAGCGTCTATAGTCCCTCAAAAAGTATGCAATTGTGATGCCCTGAAGGGGGTGACGGCTTTGTGAAAAATTGCCCCGCCCGCGCTCAATCGTTCTCGGCTCTTACCCCGTTCGCCTTTGACTCCGGCAATTGACTCTCACTGCCTCGCCCACTACTCTCGATCACCGAGGCGAAACATGATCAAGGTGAGCGTCTTCTACCCCCATCAATCCGACGCCAGATTCGACATGACCTACTATTGCGACCATCACATCCCCATGGTCCGTCGCCTTCTAGGCTCCGCCGTCAAGAACGCCGCCATCGAACAAGGCATCTCCGGCGGCACGCCCGGCTCCTCACCGCTCTATGTCGCGCTCGGCCACATGTATTTCGAATCCATCCCCGCATTCGTCGAAGCATGGACTCCGCACGCCGCGCAAATCCTCGCCGACATCCCCAACTACACCAATCTCCAGCCCAAGACCCAGATCAGCGAAGTAAAGCTCTAAGAGCAGAGTCATTCTGCGTAGGGGCACGGCACCGCCGTGCCCGTCCCTTACTTCCACACACAAACGCGCCGGAAAGTCTGAGAGGAGGGGCCTTTCAGTAGGAAAAACCTTCCCGGCGCGCCGTGACCTGCGTCGCGAAAAATCCGCCACGCAACCCCTTTGGACGTTACAAATTCGCGCGTCCGCCACGCACCGTCAACACCGGCATCCGCGCATGCGCCACAACGCCATGCACCGTCGCAATTTCCAAATGCGTCTCCGCTCCAGGCACAACCGCCTCCGGCGGATGAGCCCCCATCACGATCAAATCCGCTTCGCGCGCCTCCGCCTGCCCCAATATCCTTTCCCAGGCCGCTCCTCGCTTATCGCCCGCCCCGCAATCCACCACGAAGTGCGGCTCGCACCAAAGTTTTGCTTCTTCCGTCACGAGCAACCGCAATCGCTGCTCGCACGCTTCCGCACCGTCGCACGGCATCGCCATCTCGTTCCCGCCGCGCTTTTCTTTCACATGCAGCAGCGTCAGCTTCGCTTGGTATTCTTCCGCCAGCGACACCGCCACCGGAGCCGCCGCAAGCGACGCCGCGCCGAAATCCGTCGCAAACAAAATCGACACCATTCTTCCCCGCCTTGCAGCCTCATGACAAGCCTTTGGCCCCACTGTCAGCACCGGGCACGGCGCGTGCCGCAGAATCTCTTCCGCCACCGACCCCAGCAGCGCCTTTCCGATTCCCGTGCGCCCGTGCGTTCCCACCACCACGAGATCGATCGCGTGTTTCCGAATGGCCTCCTCTATCGCCCTCCAAACAGCGCCTTCGGCCCGCAAGATCTGCGGGGTCACGTCCGGGAAATCCCGCTGGATCGCCTCCACCAAAAACTGTTTCTCCATGTCGCGCGTCAGTTCCACGCTCTGCCATGTTTCCGGAGGCAGCGCATAATTGATCGGCTCCTGCACGTGCATGGCGTACAGCGTCGCTCCAAAACTCCGCGCCATCCCCGCCGCATACGGCATCGCCAGGTTTGCCGACGCCGAATAATCCGACGCCAGCAAAATATTTCTGAAGATCATGCGTTTCTGTGTGTCACCCTCGGTCTTCCTCTGTGCTGCGAGCATTTCCCCCTCCTCCTTCGACGTCTTCCGCGGAGACACGGTGTGCCGTGTCCTCCTTCCTTCGCAGCGTAGACCCGCCACCCTCCGCTTTCTGTGACAAGCGTCGCCTTTGCACGTGACGCACGTCACACTCAACGTAATCACGCAGGTCGGTTAGTTTCTTTCTTCCCTTTCAACTTTCAACTGTCGACCGTCAAACCATCCGCAAAAGAGTCCCCGAAGACCTCATCGGAGCCTAAACGCCGCGCCTTTCAGCACCCAAAGCGTCCCATTTTGAAACTGAACCCTCGTCATTCGAATGAGTACCACTCGATACCTATTGACATCTCGACACGTTCTGTGCTATGCTCCTCAATGAACGCTCACACCTTTTCGAACGACTCCGAACTACGCCCCGCGCATCCCAAGCATTTTCAGCGGCTTCCACACTCTTGTTTTCGCCGTATTTTCTATTCCATTCATTCCACACGGTTTGCGCACTCTTTCAAAAACATAGGGGGTATACCCCCTAAAAGCGAACCTCAGGCGAAACTCGTCGCCAAAAATAAAAGGGAGCACGGCAAACCGTGCTCCCAGGAACCGATGATCCTTGAAATGAAATCGAACGCCGCTACACGCGGTACATCGTGATGCCGCTCATCAGCTTCGGAAAGAAGTCAGTCGATTTTTGCGGCATGACTTCGCCAGACGTCGCGATGTTCCAGGTCTGATCGACGCTGCACGCATTGAGCAAAAACGCCACCTGCGCCGCGCGCCGATCGACAGCGTCGAGAGCCGCCGACGCTTCGCGCTCGTAAGTCAGATTCTTTTCCGCTGTCGCCGCGGCCAGCGTGACACCGAGCGCCGGCTCGAGAATACCGTCATGCAGCAAGACAACGTCGAGTTCTCGCTGGAGCGGCGAAACGTTCGGCAGAAGCTGCGCAAGATTCGCACCCGGTCGCAGCGTCAACACGTAAAACGCGCCGCTGCCCGCTTTTTCCGGCGCGGGATAAACGCCGATCGCACGCGACGCGCGCGCCTCGACCAGGCGTTTCAAAAACTTGTCGCGCATCGCCGATTTTTCGACGTCGCTCGAAAATGTAAAAACTTCGGCGGCAAACCACGGCTCGAGATAGCGCCGCACGGTCGCCCACGAGAAGTCGGGAATGTTCGCCACGACGCGATGCGTCGGCAAAATCGTCAGCCCTTCGCTGCGCGTATTGACGAAGGTCATCATCGCCGCTTCATACGGCGCAGCTTCCACCGACGCAGCGCCGCCGTGGGATGGCGCCGCACCGTTGGCGAGTGACGCGGCAGTTGCGGTGGCAACAGAAGCAGACGCGCCTTCGACGTGTTCCGTCGCCCCGATTTGCGCAGCCGCCGCTCCAGCAGCCGCTGAAAGCGCCGGGCTTGCGGCAAGCGTGGGGCTCGATGTTGTCGCGGCAAGCGACGGACTGGAGGCCGTCGCGTCGGTCGCTTCGGCGCTGCCGGGCAGCCCCTGTTCGCGGACACTTTCTTTGCGGCGCTCGTTGCGATAGTTGAGCGCGGTTTCGTAGCGATGGTGACCGTCAGCGATCACCAACTTTTGTCCCGCCATGGCTGCGTGAATCGCCGCGATGCGCTCGGGCTGCCACACGACCCACAGCCGATGGACGACGTTGTACTCGTCGGTCAGTTCGGTGGCAGGTGCGGCTTCGGATTCCGCCTGCGCCAAAATTTTTTCGATGACGCGTTCGGAGTCGCTGTACAGCAGAAAAAGCTGCCCAGTGTGCGTCTGC
>DATAMU010000348.1:0-6557 GCA_036266605.1 Candidatus Acidiferrum sp.
CGATGGTGTCGCCGTAAGTCTTTGTGGTTGGTCTCTTTGTCTTGCTATCGTGGGGCGCATTCTGGCTCGCTGAGCGCGAGCTATTTCGGGAGACGGGTCAGGCACCCATCGCTTCGATGAAGCAAACTCCCGCCCAAGTCAAGGCCTCAGCGGTCGCGCAGGCAGGCGATGAGAAGGCTTCCGCCTCGATCTCGGGTTCAACCGCAGGCTGCTCCGCCGACGAATTGAAAGGCGCGCAGGCAGGGTCCCCTGCGTGCATCGCGATGCTGCAACAGGAATTCTGGGATCGCACGCGGAAGTTCGGCGCGCGCTGGATGTGGATCAAGCTGAGTGGCTTGTTTCTGATTGCGGCTCTCGTGTCGTGGCGAGTCGACATCAACATTTTTTCAATGAACCTGCTGTACCGCAATCGACTCGTTCGTTGCTACCTCGGCGCGAGCCGCCTGGAAAATCTGCGCCATGCCAACCCTTTCACGGGATTTGACCCGCGCGATGACATTCAGATCGCTGAGCTCACGCCCGACAACGGTTATGACGGACCCTACCCGATCATTTGTGCGGCGTTGAATGTCACGCACGGCGAACGGCTCGCATGGCAAGAACGAAAAGCCGAATCGTTCACCTTTACGCCGGGCTTTTGCGGGTACGAGTTCGCCGATATGCATCCCACGAAACGCGCCAAGAATCCTGGCGGGTATCACGAGTCCGACAGCTACGCTTATCCGAAAAATGATCAGAATCCGTCACACGCAAGGGTAGGTGGCGTTCGCGTCGGTACAGCAATTTCGATTTCGGGTGCGGCGGCTAGCCCAAACATGGGCTTTCACACATCACCGCCCCTGGCGTTTTTGATGACGCTTTTTAACGTCCGTCTTGGCTGGTGGCTTGCGAATTCTCGTTACGCAAACAACGAATTGTCCACAGGCAGCCCGGAGGGAGGCCCTCCGTTCTCGCTCTTCTATCTATTGAACGAACTTCTCGCCTCCACCACCGATCGTTCAGATTACGTCTATCTTTCGGACGGCGGCCACTTCGAAAATCTCGCGATCTACGAACTGATCCGCCGCAAATGCAAATACATCATTGCGAGTGACGGAGATGCTGATACTGCCGTCAGCTTCGGCGACCTTGGCAATGCCATCCGAAAATGTCGCAGTGATTTTGGGGTAGAAATCAGCCTCGACGTCGCGGCGATGCGACCCGACACGAACACCGGGTTCGCAACGGCGCACGGCGTTGTCGGCACGATTCGATACCCGGGACCCGACACGGAAGAAAATCGGGGCTACATTCTGTACATCAAGCCATCAATAACTCCGGATTTGCCTCGCGATGTCCTCGCTTACCGCGACTCCCATCGCCCGTTTCCATATCAGACGACAGCGGACCAGTGGTTTGACGAGTCGCAGTTCGAAAGCTACCGAAAGCTGGGAGAGTCTTCCTTCGCCGCGATTCGGGCCGCTGCCGCCAATCCAGCACAGCAAAACACTCCATTGCGAGAGTTCCTCTCTGGCGTCGCAACCTGAAATGGCTTTACGGACACAGGCCCTCCGCTCGCTGGTTTGGCTGCGCCATCGAGGGCACGCTACAATACTCGTCGGAGCGGCACTTCGAAGCAGGTGAGGGGACGAAAGCTGTTTGAACCAATGCAGAATCTCTGAGGAGCTGCGGATAGCCTGCCTGTGTGCACGGCCTGTCCCTTTGGCTTTCCAGCCGACAGCGGCAAATGTGATGTACGGACCGCACAGCAGT
Source organism: Candidatus Acidiferrum sp. (assembly GCA_036266605.1). Lineage (GTDB taxonomy): Bacteria > Acidobacteriota > Terriglobia > Acidiferrales > UBA7541 > Acidiferrum. The sequence continues at coordinate 1,753 of DATAMU010000348.1, forward strand.
AAAGGCGGCACCTAATCGTCAAGAAGTCGCTACAATGCGGCAACCGGGAAGCGAACGGGGCAGGAAAGCCTAACGGTTGGCTCGTGGCGCCCACTTAGTTCAGAGGTTCACGGCCTAGTCTCCCACGGCCAAGCAGTCCGCTCTTTTTTTACTCGAGAACTCGTAGGTCCGCGCGGCAATTCGGCAGCTCAACGTCTGCCCGCGGTTGAAGACCGCTAGCCATTGAACGTCAGGGAATGTCGGCAGCCGAACGTCGCCGCCAATCGAAACTCGTTTCACTCAACTATGCGCATACTTTTCATCGGTGACATCGTCGGTTCGCCGGGCCGCCAGATCGTACGTGATCGTCTGGCCGACCTCGTCACTCATCGCCAGATCGACCTCGTCATCGCCAACGGCGAAAACTCCGCCTCCGGCTTCGGCATCACGCCGAAAATCTCCGACGATCTGCTCTCCAACGGCGTGGACGTCATTACCGGCGGCAACCACAGCTGGGATCGCAAAGAAATCCTTGAGTACATGCCGCACCAGCCGCGCCTGCTACGCCCGGGAAATTTTCCCGAGGGTAGCCCTGGTAATGGTACGTACGTAGGAACCGCAAAAAACGGCCTGAAGTTCGCCGTCATCAACTTGCAGGGCCGCATCTTTCTTCCGGCGATCGACGACCCCTTCCGCAAAGTCGATGCCGAGTTGGCAAAGCTGCCCGAAGATGTCGCGTTCGTCTTGGTCGATATGCACGCGGAAACCACCAGTGAAAAAATCGCGCTCGGCTGGTATCTCGATGGGCGAGTTTCCGTCGTGGTCGGCACGCACACGCACGTCACAACCGCCGATGAGCGCGTCCTGCCGCAAGGCACCGGCTACATCACCGATGTCGGCATGACCGGACCGCACGACGGCGTCATCGGCATGGACCGAAATGGGATTATCAAGCGCTTCATCGACGGCCTGCCGGCACGCTTCGAGCCGGCGGGCGGCGATATCCAGATGAATTGCGTCCTGGTCGAGACGGACGACACGGGCCAGCGCAATTCGTCCGGCCGCCTCAAGGCTAAGTCCATAGAGCGCCTGCGCTTACGTGCCGACTAGTGAGAGCGGGAACCGCTCCGCATCCACGCAGGAATAGCCTTTAAGAATCACCGCGGTTGCTGCAATTTCGGGCAACCTTCCGCCATCCAAAAGCTATCAGAGGACACATGCAAAAAAAGAAGGCCCAGCTTCTGATGATTGCAGCCTCGTTGTGTCTCCCGGCTTGCGTAGCCGCCATCGGGGCCGCCTCGGCATACTCCAGCCCGTCACCGCAGCTGCATCACACTGACGCCCTCAGGAAGCTCGCCACTCAAGATCGCAATTTCGTGCAGACCGAAGGCGACATGACCGCCAAGACGCGCCTCTTCGGCCCCATCGGGCCAGGATTGCGTGCCGTACGCCGCTCTGCCGACGGCCGAACATATATCCTGGCCTCACCTTCGCCCGGCCTGGTCGTCTTCGACGCAAAGGGCAAGCAGCTCTTCAACGTCACGGAAACCGCCGCCGTGCCCGGCTCGAAGCCAACCACGGCCGGCATCACTTTCGGCGAAGATTGCGACATCGATCCCGAGGGCCACGCCTACATCGCCGACCGCGGCTCCAACATGATCGATATTGTTGGTCCCGACGGCACCTTCGCAAATTCGTTCGCCGCGCCAGCGCCAGTCTCGATCGCATGGCTTGGCGATGGCGAACTCGCCGTCGCAACGCTCCGCGAAGATCACCTCGTCATCGTCTACGACAAACGCGGACACGAGGCGCGCGACTTCGGCGACATCGAACAAATCTCAGATCGCGACGACCTGAACCGCTTCCTCAACGTCGGCGAGCTCGCCACCGACGCCGCGCACCACCTCTACTACGGCTTCAGCTACACGCCGGAGCCAACGGTGCGCTTGTTTGACCGCCATGGCTACAGCACCGGGCCCGATGTACAGTACGTCGCCGTCGAAGCCGCGTCGCAAGCGCAAGCGATCCGCCGCGAAATCGTGAAGCAGGAGAAAAACCGTAAGTCTCCGTCCTTCAAGCGCATACTCACCGCTCTCGGCGTCGATCCGATAAACGGTGAAGTCTGGATGGCCATCGGCAACACGCTGCTGCACTTCGATAAAGACGGCAACCGCCGCGCCAGCTATCAGATGTACACGCCGGAGGGCGCGCGCCTGGAAGCCAACACGATTCTCATCGAACCCGACCGCATGATCATCGGCGGCGACCCGATCGGCATTTACGAATTTGCTCGGCCCGACAAAAAATCTCCCGTCTCGAAATAAATTTTTAGTTTTCCTCAGCACATTTTCAGGCGTCGCGCGTCGCGATTAGGCGCGGAACACATTTTTGTCGTAGAATTTCCTTTCAAATCATCGCGTCGCAGTTTTATCGCGCGAAAATTTGCTTTGTGGAAAAACTGTGAACCGTGTGTGAAACTCGATTCATTCACCGATTCTCCTTCGCACACTTTTCGCTTGCAGGGCACGCTTCAATCAGAGATACTCCCGCGCTGTCTTAGAACGACGGTGACTCGGACTGAGGGCAAACCGAGGTCGTTCCAGGCACAGGGGCATTGGCAGTACATTCCATCGAGGGTTGAAACCCCGAAGTCTAAAGAAGGATTTAACGGCCCGCTTTCCCACAGCATATTCACATCTGTGGAAATTGCACGGGCCTCTTATTCTCTCCGCAAATGTCGACAGCTACTCAACCCGGCCGCGAACCATTCAACTCTTGGGATAAATTTCTCGACCGCGTAAAGCAACGCGTCAGCATCAATACGTTCACCACTTGGTTCCAGCCCACGCGCCTCAATCGCGCCGAAGGCGATACGCTTTACATCCAGATTCCGAGCACGGTTTTCCGCAACGTGTTGACGCGCACCTACGGCGAGATCGTGAAGGCTGTTTTTCATGAGATCGGCACGCCGAATATGCGCGTGCAGTATGTCTGCACCGAAGAAGAAGCCGCCGCGGCCGCAACTCCAGCGCCGCCTGCATCTGCCGTGATTCCGGTGAAGCAGTCGAAGCTCGATTTTGAGAGCAGCGACCACCAACTCAATCCGCGCTACACGTTCGATTCGTTCGTGGTCGGCAAGTCCAACGAGTTTGCGCACGCTGCGGCGCGCGCCGTCGCCGAGCAGCCATCGAAGGCCTACAACCCGCTCTTCCTTTATGGCGGCGTGGGCATGGGCAAGACGCACTTGATGCACGCCATCGGGCACACCATCAAGAAGCGCAATCCAGCGATGCGACTGAGTTATGTCAGCGCCGAAAAGTTCACCATCGAAGTGATCAACTCGCTGCGCTTCGATCGCATGATTACATTCCGCGATCGCTTTCACACCGTGGACGTGCTGCTCGTTGACGATATCCAGTTCATCGCCGGCAAAGAGCGCACGCAGGAAGAGTTCTTCCACACGTTTAACGCGCTCTACGAACAAGGCAAGCAGATCGTCATCTCGTCGGATTGCCTGCCGAAAGATATCAACTCGATCGAAGAGCGCTTGCGTTCGCGTTTCGAGTGGGGCTTGATCGCGGATATCCAGCCACCCGATCTCGAAACGAAGATCGCGATTTTGCAGAAAAAGGCCGAAAACGATCGCTTCCCGCTGCCCGATGACGTCGCCGAATACATCGCGCGTGCGATCAAGTCGAACGTCCGCGAACTCGAAGGCGCTTTGACGCGCCTGATGGCCTACGCGTCACTCACCGGCGCGACGGTTTCGCTCGCAACCGCTCAGCAAGTTCTACGCAACATCATCGCGTCTCAGGAAAAGCGCGTCACGATCGACCTGATTCAAAAGCGCGTCAGCGAGCACTTCAACTTGCGCGAACAGGATCTGAAAGTCCGCAGCAACACCCGCGCGATCGCTTTTCCCAGACAAGTCGCGATGTACATCGTGAAGCAGCTCACTACCGCGTCGCTGCCCGAGATCGGCCGCCAATTCGGCGGTAAGCATCACACGACGGTGCTCCACTCGATCCACAAGATTGAAGAGATGCGCCGTTCCGACAAAGACCTCAACCGTACCATCACGCGGCTGATGGACGCGCTTCAGTAACTTTCCAATTTTTCTCGATCTTGCTGTACTTCAGGTTGCGACCCGATCCTCCCGTCGGGTCGCGCGGGGGACCCTCTTGTAGCGCCGGCATCTTGCCGGCTGTTTTTCTTATCGTTGTTTCCGACTGCAATCGATTCGTCTAACGCCGCCGGCCCCCAATCATTCCACCTGTACCGCCTTCCATCGGATCCATTCGTTGGCGATACCCATTCGCACGGCTCGAAATCGTCATGTTCCCGCCCGTCGCGCCGAGCAACTCCGCGATCAACTCACTCACCGCCACCGAAGGAACGTTCGCAGCAAGCGCCTTGAATCCATTCTCCTTGGGCACTGCTGGCGTCGCTTCTCCTCCACGCCGTCCGACCGCGAGCTCCGCAACTTCCACCTGATTCGCCGGCAGCGTAATCATTACGAGCGACATCGCCTCCAGCACAATCGGCCCAGCCTGCTGCATCGCCTGTAGCATGGCTGCGTGCGCGGCTTCGCGAAACGCTTCCTCGGCGGAGTCCACGTCTTGGTAGCTTCCATCTACTACGGTGACATTCACGTCGGTCACCTCAAGGCCCGCAGCGCCCGCTGTCAGAGCGTCCTGAATCCCAACTAAAACCGAATTCGCAAAATGAGCAGGAATGCTCGGACCAGCGTCCCACGCCATAACTACACCGCGCCCGCGCTCCGCTGGACGAATCCCGACTCGCACATGCGCGTACTCACGACGCGC
>DATAMU010000349.1:0-1696 GCA_036266605.1 Candidatus Acidiferrum sp.
ACCAAGAGGACAAAGGCTTCGCGTGGGAATCGATCATCGCAAGCGCTTTTCGCGCGTATTCGAGCGCTAACTTTTTCTCACCGACTTGTAGATAAGCATCGGCGAGATTTGAGTGCGCGTCGGCGGAGTCGGGATAGGCGAGAAGATTCAGTGCAAAGGTTTCGACGCCGAGTTTTTTTTCGACAGCGGCTTCGGCCGCATGACCGTCTTTCTCGAGGGCGGCGGCTTGTCGCATGTGATCTTCGCCGAAGATGTCTACGTTCACTTCTGGCCATAACTGAGCTTTGGGATCTCTGCGGCGCGCGTCGAGGAGTTGTTGTTTAGCGGAGGCGAGGTCGCCTGAGTCGATCGACTTCAGAATGGCCGCCGATGCGACGCCGTCTACGATGGAGTGGCCGGGTGTTTTGATAAGAGTGGTGACGAACCAATCGACGATGGTGCCGGGAAGTTCGGCATGGCGTTGGAAGAGGTCGGTGCCGTGGCTTCCGGTCGCTGGAACTTTGCTGGCGTTGGAGGTCTCGTACCAGATCCACGGACCTCGCGGGCCGAAGTAATGGATGAATTGCTTTTCGGGGCTGGAAGAGGCGTCGTAGAGCCATTCCATGGCTTCGACGGTGGGAGGGTATTCGTCGTCGTCGGAGACGATGAAGAGGCCCGGGAGATTCGAGGCCTGATGCAGAAATTTCAATTGAGGTAGCAGTGTTTCGCCGGAGATGAGGACAAGGGATTTTACCTGCGCAGGATGGAGGCGCGCTGTCTCGACGGAATTGTCAACGCCGAGCCATCCGGCACCGGCTGCGCCGATCAGGTCGCGCTGCACTCCGGGCTGGGAGACCAGAAACTCAAAGACGGCATTCAGGTCTGTCTGATGAAATTGCTCGCGGTCCTCCTTTTTCCCGGAACTTTCACCGTAGCCGCGCTCATCGACAGAGAGCGCGTTGATTCCTGCGGCGGCGAGTTGGCGGGCTACCGCGTCCCACGATTGGTGGTTGCGATTACTTTGATGGAAGAGGATCGCGCCGGGGCCGGGGGTGGCTGCGGAGAAATAAGTGGCTCTGAGTATCGTGCCGTCGGCGGATTTGATATCAGCGGTGCGCGGATCTTTGGTTGTTGCGAGTTGAGCGTGTGCCGCGCTGGCGGAAAGAACGAAAAAGAAGACGGCAAGGACCGACCGATTTCGTAACTGACTCACGCTTTTGCCTCCACGATGCATTTCCATATTTCCTCTGCATCTATGACAACGTGCGTCTACTCTACTACACTATCCGTAGGATAAGGCAATAGACGGGGCGAGTGCTCGCTGGTGAGCGACTTTCGCGGAGTGGCTAGTGCTTGGTGATGAAGCAGCAGGCGGTGTGGGCGATGGTCTGAAAGACGCCGGCTGCGACCACGGTAAAGAACAACGAGACAAGCAGCAGGCTTGCGAATCGGGATGCGCTTTGCGGCGGGGCGGACAGAAGCGCTAGGCGATAGGTCAGATGGGACGAAGCGGTTGCTTGCAGTAAGCCGGACTGCTTCGGGATGGCGAGTTTTGCCAATGCGGAGACAAGTTCCCGGCCGTGAGCGCGTTGAATCACAGATTCGTCGCAGGAGAGTTCGCGATACAGGCTGAGGCGCGCGCCGGCGAGCCACATGAACGGGTGAAACCACAGCGCGCAGAGTGCTGCTTCGTAAAACAAACGAATGAGGTTGTCGC
>DATAMU010000350.1:0-3162 GCA_036266605.1 Candidatus Acidiferrum sp.
CGACAGCGTTGGAGGCGTAACCGACGGCGACTAGTTTCGTTTTGCTGGTGATTTTTCTTCGGAGGTCGTCGAGGTCGAGCGTGCAGTCGGAGTCGTGAACATCGGCCTGGCGGATGACAATCCCTTTTTCCTCGAGGGCGCGCCAGGGGGAGACGTTTGCGTCGTGATCCAGCGTGGTGACGACGATTTCGTCGCCGGGCTTCAGATCACGAGCAATCGCTCGCGCGAGCGCGAAAGTGATCGTCGTCATGTTTTGGCCGAAGACGACTTCGTCTTTGTCGCAGTTGAAGAAATCGGCCATCGCGGCGCGCGTGGCGGAGATCATCGCGTCGTTGCGGCGGCTTGTTTCAAAGGCACCGCAGGTGTTGGCGTTGGCGGTGAGGAAATAATTTGTTACGGCGTCCATGACTTGCTTGGGGACCTGGGTTCCTGCGGGGCCGTCGAGGAATGCAGCAGTGTGGCCGTTCACTTTTAGATTGAGCGAGGGGAATTGCTGGCGGACCCAGGCGATGTCGAGCGGCTTCGCGGAGTCGTGAGTGGCGGCGGTGCTCATGGTTGAGATCGATGATCCTTCGGGAGATGGATTTGTGTGGAGGTAGTTTCTCACAGCACGTGATTCGTGTCCCGTGTTCCGTGGTCCGTTGAAAAAGCCGAAACAGAGACGAGGTTCTGGTCGTCGTTGGGAGATTGGGCGAGGTTGAATTTAGACTCCGCGATCTGGGAAACGATCGCGGGTACGGGGCTTTTCATGGGCCTTGGCTGGTGTCGCGTGGCCCGTGCGCCCTTCGACGTTGATGTGTGTATCGTAACGCATTACACTTGGGAAGTGATTCGCACTTTTCGGCACAAAGGCTTGCGGCGATTGTTCCTGGAGGATGATCGGCGTGGCGTTTCAGCAGACCATGCCGACAAGTTACGCCGAATTCTGGCGCGTCTCCACGCTGCACGCACAGTTTCAGATATGGATTTGCCAGGATATCGCCTGCATCCCCTAAAAGGCGAACTCAAGGGTATGTACGCGGTCACTGTACAAGCAAATTGGCGGGTTGCGTTTCGTTTCGAAGACGGAGAAGCGCGCGACGTGGACTACCTGGACTACCACTAGAGGAGAATTGAACCATGCGTATGAAGAATCCCCCGCATCCGGGAAATATTGTGCTCCGTGACTGCATCGAGCCGTTAGGCTTGACGATTACTGACGCAGCCGCTGCGCTGCATGTGACACGGACGACGCTCTCCGAGCTGGTCAATGGCAAGCGCGGAATTTCGCCCGAGATGGCGATGCGTCTTGAGCAGGTGTTCGGCGGCAGCGCCGAAAGCTGGCTGGTCCAGCAGGTGCAGTATGACCTGGCCCAGATCAAAGCACCCGGTTTTAAGTTGCGCCGATTGCAGGTGGCCTAATGGCGGATAATTTTTCGGTTACGGAGCGGACGCGGGTCGTGCGCGAGCCGCAACGGGGAATTTACGATCGCGAGGCGATTTATAAGATTTTGGATGAAGGGTTTATTTGCCATGTGGGATTCACCGTCGACGGGCAGCCGTTTGTGATTCCGACGATGTATGCGCGCGTTGGGGATGCGATTTATTTTCATGGGTCGGCGGCGAGCCGGATGTTGCGGAATGTCAGCGCGGGGATTCCGGTGTGCGTGACCGTGACGCTGGTGGATGGGTTGGTGCTGGCGCGATCGGTGTTCAATCATTCGATGAATTATCGATCGGTGGTGGCATTGGGGAAGGCGACGCTTGTGGATGCGGGCGCGGAAAAGATGGAGGCGTTGCGGGGATTCACGGAGAAGATTTTGCCGGGAAGATGGGAAGAGGCGCGGCAGCCGAATGAGAAAGAGTTAAAGGCGACGAGTATTTTGAGGTTGGAGTTGAACGAGGTTTCGGCGAAGGTGCGCGTGGGACCGCCAGAGGATGATGCCGAGGATTATGCGTTGGGGATTTGGGCGGGGGTTCTGCCGATGGAGGTGAAGGCCGGCGCACCGGTTCGTGATGAGAGATGCGATGGGGCAATTCCGGTACCGGATTACATTCGCGATTATCGGCGATAGATTTTTCGACAGAACGAAAGGAATCGAGCTCACCGTATCGATTTGCGTGATTGAGGGGAAAAACCGCACCCTTCAAAAACCTAAGGCTGCGGCACCCAAGAGCCGAAGAGACAAACCAAAGAAAAGCATGAGGGCTTCGCGATCGATCTTGCGGACATGGGGCGCAGCGGGCTGCGCCCCTACGCATTTTGTGGTGAATTACTCGCGGGCGGTGCGGATGAAATCGGCCAGGAGGCCGTAGCCGGTGGCGTCGATGCCGGGGTTGTGTTCGACGAGGGAGAGGCCGAAGACGTCGAGGTCGAAGCGGATGGCGGAGCTGCTGCCTTCGAGGTTGGCGAGCGGATCGCCGGCGAGGAGTAGCTCGGGCTGGACGCTGCAATCGACGCCGGCGCCGCGGCGTTCGGCGCGGCAGACGAGTTTGTAGCGCATGCCGGAATTGCGCACGGAGCGGATTTTTTCTTCGCTGAGATCGCGGATGCCGGCGCGGCGAACCTGATCGAGCTTGAGCGGAACGCCGAGAAGAACGATCGCGAGCGCGGCGACTTTCACAGCAGCATCCCAACCATCTAAATCGGCGGACGGATCGGTTTCGGCGATGCCCATTTGCTGCGCGCGGCGAATGGCGTCGTCGAACGAGCGGCCCTTTTCGATTTCGGTGAGGACGACGTTCGTCGTGGAGTTGAGCACGCCGGAAAAGCCGCGTAGATCTGTGGCGGGCAGGCCGAGCGGGAAAAGCGAAAAAATGGGGACGCCGTCCATCACGGTGGATTCGTAAAGAAAGCGGCGATCTTTTTCTTCGGCGAGCGCGGTGAGTTCGGCGAAGGCGTGAACGACGGGACCTTTGTTGGCGGTGATGGCATGGGCGCCGAGTTCGAGCGCGGCTTTTATGTGATCGGTGGCGGGCTGGCCGGTGGCGGGGTTGAGCGAGCTGGTTTCGAAGACGACGTCGGCGCGGGCGCGTTCGATCCATTCGCGGATGTTGTGCGGAGCGATGGCGGGATTCGGAGTTGGCCAATGGTCGTTGAGGACGGCGAGCGGATTGAGGCCGTCGGGATCGACGACCCAGCCGTTGCGGCGCGTGGCGATGCCGGTGAGGCGCCAGCGGATG
>DATAMU010000351.1:0-6027 GCA_036266605.1 Candidatus Acidiferrum sp.
GGCCGAAAAGCAAAACGAGGTGTGGGTTGGATTGTGCGGACATGGGGCGCAGCGTGCTGCGCCCCTACATATTTTGGGCGGCAGGTATTTGTTGAGATTTAGTTGAATTTGAGACGAAAGATTAATTGACCCAGTTGTCGGGGCGGCTGGGTGGGTCTTGTTTGTGTTTGTTGATGTAGACCTGGAAGCGCTTTTTGTTGCGCTCGTGTTTCCAATCGCTGACGGAGTTGCGGACGTTGTAGAGGAAAGAGCCGCGACGGAGATAGATGTAGGCGACTAACATGCCGCCGAGATGGCAGATGTGTGCGACGTTGTCTCCGCCGCTGCCGAGCGTGGAGAAAAATTCGATGGCGCCCATGACGGCAACGTAAGGGCGCATGGGGATGGAGATGGGCAGAGGAATGAGCCAGATTTTGCGGTCGGGGAAGAGGACGGCGTTCGCCATCAAGATGCCGAAGATTGCGCCACTGGCGCCGATCGTGGGAACGAGGGAGAGTTCGCTGCCGAAGAAGAGGAAGGGGATCGATTTTACGATCAGCTCAATCAAGCCGGCGCCGACTCCGCAAACGAAAAAGAAATTGAGGAAGCGACGCTTGCCCCAGTTGAGTTCGAGGTCGCGGCCGAACATCCAGAGCATGAGCATGTTGATGAGGATGTGGAAGAGCGAGCGAGGGTCGTGGAGAAAAATGTAGGTGAAGGGCTGCCAGATGCGCGGCGGGATGTGATGGATGACGGCTTCGGGGATGAGCGCGAACCACTTGAGGATTTCGGTGTAGTAGACGCCGCCGGCGAGGAGGTAGGCGAGGACCTCGACGATGTAAACAGAGGTAAAAATGATGACGAGGAGTTTTACGCCGGGAGTGATGAAGCCGCGCCAGTCGAAGCTGATGCCGCCGACGTTTCGGTTGGGAAAACGCGTGCCCATTTTCTGAGTTTACGGTGAGGTGGAGAGGGGAGTCAAAGAGGGAGGAGTACAGGTGTGCGGTGGTGGAAAAGGGAAATTAGAAAATTGAAATTGGGGGAAGAAACTTCAGGGGCTGAAGCCCCTTTCTTCTTGGTTGGTTCTATGTCGCGGCTGAAGCCGCGACCCACAAACTGTTAGGACACTAATTATGGAGTTGTAGTGGTTGGGGCTTGGGGTTGGGGCCAGGATTTGAAGAGGTTGGTGGCGTTGACGCTGCCGAGGCCGGTGGCGAAGTCGTAGCCGGGGGTGGCGGGGTAGGCGGGGTCGTCGGTGTCGGTGGAAGTTGAGAGTTCGCCGATGATTCTCTTTTCGGCGCCGTGGCAATCGTAGAAGTCGCCGGTCTTTGGGTTTTTGCCGCAGGGGATGTCGATGTCGCCGAGAGTGATGTCGTTGAAGACGCACGTGGCGGCGGGGATATTGCCGGAAGTTTGGCTGGCGTCGCAGCGCGCGGCGCTGGCGGTGTGTGCGAATTGCTGTTGCGCGAGCGCGTAGTAGACGTAGTTGGTGTTGCCTTGCTTGCCGTAGCGCTGATTGATGAGCGCTTGAATGCCTGCCATTGCGGGTGACGCGAAAGAAGTGCCGCCACCACCGAGAAGAACGGCGTCATTTTCTGCGGTGCAGTTCGTGCCGCCCTGCGCTGTGTCGGATAAACAGAATGGATAGAAGCTGCCCCAGACACCATCGGCGGCGAAAAGCGAGAGATCGGGTTGATCGCGGACGCCGTCGTGTGGAACGCCTTCGACACCTTTTTGATAAGTCGGTTTTGGATTTCCTTTGCAGGTGCCGCTGATTACGCCGGGAATTGAAGGCGTGCCGGTGAAGCAGCTGCTTGGGCCGCCGCCACCTGCGACATCGAACAAGAAAAATTGTTGGCCAACGCTGGAATTGCAGAAGCCTTTTTCGCCGAAGGCCTGGCTGTAGTTACCGGCGATGAGCGGGTCGGTGAAAATCAGACGGCTCGCACAGCTGTCGTTCCACGGGATTTCAGGGATGTAAGATTTCGCGGATGCGTGCGTCTTCGGATCGTTTTTGTCGGACCAATAACGTGAGAGAGGAATTTTGCTGACGTCGGCGTTGTACTGCGCCATGAAGTCGGTGCCGCCGATATCGACAGCGTAAGCGGAAGCGGTGTTGTCGCCGGAGTTGATCCCGAGGATCGAGTATTCAGGCTTTTCGGCGGGAGCGCATTCGTCGGCGCCGGTGTCGCCTTGTGCGATGAAGAAAGTGGTGCCTTCGGCGGTGGCGAGTTGCGCTTCGAAATCGTTGAGCGCGACTTCGGCCTGACCGGAGATCGTTTCGCAGAGGCCGTAGCTGACCGAGACAATGTCGGGCGGATTGGGCTGCTCGAGAATGCCGAGCGTAGCGAGGTCGAGGCCGGAGACGGTTTTTGTGTCGCCACAGGCGGCGAGAACGATATTGGCGTCGGGCGCTGATGCGCTGGACCATTCGACGTCGAGAGCGGCTTCATCTTCGTCGGAATTTGCGCCAGGATTTTTGCAGTCGGGATAGACCTGCTTGAAGTTGCCGGACTTGAATCCATCGAGAGCGAAATTTTTGCGGAAGGTGGTCCAGTCTTTGGGATTGGAGAGATTGGTGTCTTCGATCAGAGCGATGGTGACGCCTTTACCGGTGAAGCCCTGCTGCCACAGCGGGAGGACGTTGTAGATGGTGGCGAAATCGTAGGGGGAAACGACGTTGAACGCGTCGTTCTGGATGGTGACCTGGAAGCGCGGCTGCCACTTTTTTTCGTTGTGATCGAAAGCGATTGGTTTGGGTTGTGTGTGGCGCGGGCGCGGGAAGAAATCGTGGAGTGAAGCTATGCCGGCGATTACTGGAGTGAGGGCGGCGGGGATTTGTGGGTCGCGCATGTTAGCGATGTGATGGTCGCCGTTGGGGAGAGTCAGATTGTGAATTTCGGTGCGGAAGGTGTCGCGGATTTGCGCGGCGGTGGCGCTGACATCGATGACCATTCCGTTTTTATAGGTCTGGTTGATGGTGAGACCGCGCGAGGTGAGCCAGCGTTGGACGATCTCGAGATCTTGTTGGTGGACGCCGTAGCGGGCGGCGAGTTGTTCTGGAGTGAACCAATGATGGTAATCGGGAGACGCTGGATTGTGCATGGCATCGATGTGTTCGCGGAGGTCGGACTCGGTTTGGGGATCGCGCTTCAGGAGGATGAGGATGTGATCGAGGCGGAGGTCGTCGGCGACTGGGCCGCGGTCGTTTGTTTTGAGGGCGGCGGGGGTGGTGTTGCCGGGAAGAGTGGCGAGTTTGGATTCGTCGATAGCGTCAGTGATTTGCGGACGGGCAGCTTGGGCGCGGAGGGGTGCGGCGATCGCTATTGCGGCCAGCGCGAGCGAGGCGAGATGAATGGAGCGACAACGCATGCGGCGGCCTCCTGAGGCGCGGGGAGAGTTTTAACTGGTGCACCGAGGACGGTGCGAGGACGAGTTATTTTAGGACAGGGAGGGGTAGTTCGAGAAGAGGAGCGTTAACGGTTGGTTAAGAGTTTGTGGTGGTGGAAAAAGGTGAGGAAGAGTGGCAAGGGGTGAAAGCGGTCGTGGATGTGATTGTGGATGGATTTGACGTTGAGATCCTTTGGCCGTCCTTCGGACGGCGCTCAGGATGACAGCGCTATCAGCACGACGCCATGTCATCGCTGTCACGGCGACCGCCCTCAGCGGCTAAAGCCGCCTTTCAGCCTGGTTCTACGGCACGGCTGAAGCCGTGCCCTGACGATCAGTCGAGCTTTTTGCGGGCGAAGTAGAAGAGGCTCGCGCAGAGGAGGATGAACATGATGAGGCCGAAGGCGTTGTTGGTGGCCCATGAGCCGAAGAGGCGGGGGCCGAAGGCGATCGTGTCGGGATTCCATGGGAGATGGAGTATCGAGACGAGCCAAGCCGGGGCGTGCGTCGGGATTTCGGGATCCTGGAAGAGGTTGATGACGATGCCGAGGAGACCGAAGACACCTCCGGCGGCGATGAGTCCGCTGGAGTAGAGGGCGCCGGGGCTGGCTTCGCTTTCGTCTTTTTTCTGAGTGGTGGCGTCTACGAGCATTCGAATGAGACCACCAGCGAACATGGCGGCGGTGGTGCCAAGCGGGAGATACGATCCGGTTGCGAAAGCGAGCGAGCGGACGCCAAGAATTTCGACGGCGATGACGAGGGCGACTCCCATGAGAACAAGGCGCCAAGGGAGACGTTGATTGAGGATGCCGCTGATGACGGTAGCCATCAGACGGGCTTGCGGAGCCGGAGCTTTGGCGCTGCCGATGCCTTGCGCCCACTGATATTCGATTTCTTTTGTGCTCGGGTCGTAGAGATATTCGCCGTCGGGAATTTCGTGAGAGCCGAGGGAGTTGAGGAGTTCGTAATGCTTGCCGCGGAAGGTGAACGCTTCGCGTTCGACTTTCACGCCGACCGGAAGAGATTGAATGTTCACCGGGATTTGAGTCTCAATGTATTTTTCGAGACCACTGTTCATGAGATTCAGCGTGCCGCCGATGGCGAGAGTGGAGACGGTGACCCCGACGAGAAGTCCCATTTGCTGCCAGAACGGAGTGGCGCCGACAAGGTAGCCAGTTTTCAAATCTTGTGAAGTGGCGCCCGCGATGGCGGCGGCGATGCAGACGATTCCGCCGATCATCAGGGCAAGGACCTGATAATTGGGAGCGGTCCATCCGGCGACGAAGAAAATCGCGCAGGTAGCCATCAACGTGGCGATGCTCATGCCGCTGATCGGATTGGAAGAGTTGCCGAGGAGGCCGCTGATTCGGGCGGCGACGGTGACGAAGAGGAAGCCGAAGACGGTGACGAAAATTCCGGCGAACAAATTGTGGAACCAGCGCGTCTCGGCGCCCTGGATTGGATTGAAGGTCAACACTATCCAGACCAACACGATGATGATGAGCGAACCGATGAGAACCCAGCGAAGCGGCATATCGCGATCGATGCGGCTCGTCGATTCGGTTTGAGCGTCACTAGCGCCTTCGGCGCGAACGTCCTTCAGTCCTGCGCGCAGAGCAGAGAAGATCGTTGGCAGGGTTCGCAGAAGAGTGATGAGTCCGGCGGCGGCAACGGCGCCTGCGCCCATCGGACGAATGTACTGTCCCCAGATCTGATCGGGTGTCATCTGTGGAATGGGGATCGTGGAGGGATAGATCGGCTGGCCGTTGGCGAGCTGCCCGTAAAAACGAATCGCGGGCATGATGACGAGCCACGAGATGATTCCGCCGGCGAAGAGAATGCCGGAGACGCGCGAACCGATGATGTATCCGACGCCGAGATATTCGGAGGTGATGTTGATGCGGAAGGATGCGCCTTCGAACCACTTGGGACGCGCTTCGGGCTGCTGGGTCCAGGCGCCGATGCTGTTCATCAGAAACGTGTAGACGCCGCCAAGGCCTAGTCCCCAGAAGACGCGGCCAGCGAAGGAGCCGCCGCGTTCACCGGCGACCAAGACGTCGGCGCATGCTGTGCCTTCGGGAAAGCTGAGATTGCCGTGTTCTTTGACGATGAGTTGGCGGCGCAGCGGAACCATGAAGAGGACGCCGAGCCATCCGCCGAGTAGTGCCAATGGGAAGATTCGCCAGAACGTAAATTCGGCGCCGAAGCCGAGGAAGATCAGGGCGGGAATCGTGAACATGACACCAGCGGCGAGCGATTCGCCGGCGGAGCCGGTAGTTTGGACGATGTTGTTTTCGAGAATGGTGGAGCGGCCGAAGGCGCGGAGGATGCTGATCGAGAGAACGGATATGGGAATCGAAGCAGAGACGGTGAGACCAGCGCGAAGGCCGACGTAAACGGAGATGGCGCCGAAGAGAAGTCCGAACAGCGCGCCGAGGATGACGGCGCGAATGGTGAATTCCTTTACCGATTCATTGGCTGAAATGTAAGTGCGGAATTCGCCCGGAGGGGCGGTGGAACTCCATGGTCTGTCGGCCACTCGGAACTCCTGAAGACGGAAATTGGAAAATTGAAACTGGAAACCGGCAAATTGGAACCGACGCAGTATCTTGCGATGCTGAACGGCGTCAGCTGGTCCCTTTGTGCGGGTGGGATTAT
>DATAMU010000352.1:0-4394 GCA_036266605.1 Candidatus Acidiferrum sp.
GGTTTTTTTCTGCCTGTCCACGCAAAATCCGACGGCGCGAGTACCGCGCGATACTGGCCAATTTTGATCGTCGCGTCCTTATCGCCTACTGCCGTCACCAACCCGGTGACGTAACTTCCCTTCTCGATCGCATGTCGCCAGTCTTCGTCTTCGTACGAATCGATCTGGCCGAGGTTGTCGCGCAGAATATTGGGCAGTCCGCCGCGCCAGCCGTGCCGTCGATCGTAACTATGCAATCCGTCGCGTATTGCCTGATTCGCCGCGCGCTGCATCGCGATATTCAGCGTGGTGTAAACGCGCAGCCCGCGCTCGTGCACCGCTTCCGTGCCGTAAGTCGATTCGAGATATTTGCGGACTTCTTCGAAGAAATACGGCGCAAGGTCATTACGCGGATACTGCACGTGCAAACCGAGCGGCGTTTTCTTCGCCGCTTCTTCATCAGCGCCTGTAATTTTTCCTTCTTCGAGCATCCGGTACAGCACAAGATTGCGCCGCTGGAGCGCTCCGGTCGGATTCGTCAGCGGCGAAAATTTCGGCCCGTTCACCATCCCAGCAAGCAGCGCCGCTTCCTGCAACTTCAAATCGCCGACAGGCTTGCCGAAATAAAATTCCGACGCCGCCGCGAATCCGTAGTTGCCGTGCGCCAGGTAAACCTGGTTCGCGTACATCGCAAAAATTTGGGGCTTGGTGTAACGGCGCTCGATCTGGAGCGCCAGCAACATTTCCTGCATCTTGCGGCGAAAACTTTTGTCGCTGCGGTCGAGAAACAGATTGCCTGCAAGCTGCATGCTGATCGTGCTGGCTCCCGCGGTGATGCGGTGATGAAGCAGGTTTCGCCAAGCTGCGCCCGCGATGCGTGGGAAGTCGATGCCCCAGTGCTCTTCGAAATGCTGATCTTCGATCGAGGTGACCGCGTTGTACAAAACCTTGGGGCACTGCTCGTACGTCATCAGAATGCGCCGTTGCAGCGCAAAGCTTCCGACCAGTTGCCCGTCGTCCGCATAAATTTCGGTAACGACGTTCGGACGATAGGTTTCGAGCGCGCGAATCTCCGGCAAATCGCTGGCGTAGACGAACAGCAGCCCGCCCGCAGCGCCGAGCGCGATCGAACACAGCAGCAGAAACGCCAGCGCCACGCGGTCGATCAGCTTCCATCCGCGCAGCCGCAACGTAATCGGAGGCAAACTCAGCATGAAATTCCAATTTTAGCGCACATGTTTCGCCAGGGTGGGGCCGCACCTTCCCTCAGGTTTCCATCACTCACAAAGTCTTGCAAGCTGGCAACCACGGCTGTCAGAACTTCTGGATTGAGTTTAGAGCTGCGAGTAGTACGTTTCGCCGGCGCACGCTCGACACAGAGTGCGTCCGTCCTGCAACACTTCGCGCGCGAAATTGATTCCTTCGCCGCATTCAGCACAAACCACGCGCGCACCTTTATACCCAGGCAAATCGTGGGCCTTCACTTCCGCCTTCACCCATTTCTTGTCGAACAAGATCTCTTCCGATAGCTCCGCGTAAGCTTTCTGTTGCCCCGCGTCCTTCGTCATGTCCGGAAACATGTCGCGCGCGATCTGTTTGCTCGACTCGCGTGCCGCGATGCGAATCGCTCTGCCCGTCTGCAAATCGACAAACGTAGCCGCCACCTTGCCCCAGTCGCGAAACTTCAATGCGCGCTTGCCGAGACGGCAATTTGCGACTAACGCGATCGCATCCGTCATGCATCGATCGATTTCGACGTACGTCACGATCCGTTTGCGCTCTGCAATCGGATCGGTAATGCCCAGTTCACGCAAACCGAGCATCGCCAGCCGCACACCCAGAACCTGCCCCGCGCATAAATGTCCATGCGCGACAGTCGCCAATTGCAAATACTCGTCCAGCGTCTTCACGGGTTCAGTCTACTGAGGGAGCGACTCGAGCGCTACTTCCGTTATCTCTGCGCGGGTGCTGAGGCACTCGCTTCGGTAGCAGTCCACGGATGCGGCCTGCGCGCCTCGATGATTGCGAACGCTGCCATCGACACCGCAAGCAGCGCCATTCCCGCATCTTCCAAAACTTTTTGCATGTTGATCGGCTGTGGCGTCGCAAAGCATCCGCAATTGATATTCATGTGCAGCAAATACGCGCGCGTCACCACAACCGAAAATCCCACCATGATCGCCGCCAGCATCGTGCCAAAAATCCGAAGCTGCCAGCCAATCAGCACAAGAAATCCCAAAATGATCTCGGTAAACGGCAGCGTGTGCGCCACAAACTGAACGCCGCCTGGCGACAGCAGCTTGAACGCCTCAACCTGAAACGCAAAATTGGCAATGTTGGTTGAAAGCGAAAACTTAAAGAAAAACCACGGCCAAAAATGACTATTCGGCAGGAACGCCTTGGAATATCCAGCGTAAATAAATACCGGCCCGAGAATCAGGCGGCCAAGCCACATCACGGCGCGGCGAAAATTAAGCGGGCTC
This sequence comes from Candidatus Acidiferrum sp., assembly GCA_036266605.1. Taxonomy (GTDB): domain Bacteria; phylum Acidobacteriota; class Terriglobia; order Acidiferrales; family UBA7541; genus Acidiferrum. The sequence goes on from DATAMU010000352.1 coordinate 2,463, forward strand.
GATTGCATCATGTTGATTCGACGTTGGCGAATTCAGATTGTAACCCGCGCAGGTTGCGTCAGGGAGAATAGGCTGGCGCGATTTGCTGACTACTTGCCGCCCAGAAGCTGATCGAGGAACTGCTTCAAAATATCCCAGCTCATCACACCCGCGTAAGGGAATGTCTGCCCGTTCGCATGAAAAACCGTAGTCGGCGTCTGATTCACGCGATACGTATTGTTCCCGATCGCCTGATCTTTCGTAATACCCGCGTCTACCGCTCCGCTCTTCACCAGCGCGCGCACCTTCGTCATTTCGGCCGGAGACAAAACCTTCGCCACCGTCCCATCCACGTCGCCCGACGCTTCCCACTTGTCTTGGTTCTGGAATAGAACCTCTTCGACCGCCTCGAACTTCCCAATCTGCGCCGCGGCCCGCGAATACTGCGCGGCAACTTTGGAATGCGCGTGCATCGGGAGCGGAAAATCGCGATGGATCAGATAAACCTTGCCCGTGTTGACGTAGTTGTCCATCAATTGGCGATTAGTTGCATCGTAGAGGCTCTTGCAGGCGGGGCACTGAAAGTCGCTGAAAACTTCGATCACCACTGGAGCGGTCTTCGAGCCGAGCGCCTCATGCGGATCGATGTCAGCAACCGACGCCGAAGTCTGCGGGGGCGCCGGAGAAGCAGAAAGCGATAAGCCCGAAACCAAGCCAAAAGCCGCGAATAGGGCCGCAACCACCAGACCGCCAAATCCTGAAATCATCCCGCGACGATTCACGCCACCCCTCCTGGAAACTCTGGCCAATAGGCGGCCAGAGTATCACACGACCCTCTACCTACTAAACACGGCTCCGGGCCGAACGTTCTGCGCGTCAAGCCGGCGCGAGCTAACCGCCTCATTCAACGAGTATTGGGTGTGTCCACGCAGACTCGTCGGCCCTTGGCGTCACCCTACTAGTTCGAAGCACATTTCGGGCAGAAAGTTGACTTGATAAGGTGATGCTCAGCATCCTTTCCGCTTCCAGAGCATCTTTATGTTTGGCTGCTGAAGGAGGCGATCCTCGAAGTAGAAACAGGAAAGCGAATCAGAAACGGTTCCCTAGAACCGAATAAAAAGGGTCAAATGCTCCAGTAAGCCATAGCGATTCAATATTTTACAGACACTATAAGATAAGTTGACAAAAACACACTCAACCTGTATAGTATCAGGGCTGGCCAAGCGCCGGAAGGCAACCGCAGACGCTTAGCTATCCGCAAAGCATCACAAAACGAGCTTAGAAGCAGAAATAGTCAGGGAGGACAGGCAGTATGAGCAAGATTATTGGAATTGACCTCGGAACGACCAACTCCGTCGTCGCCGTTATGCAGGGCGGCGAGCCGGTGGTCATCCCGAACCAGGAAGGGGCACGCACAACGCCTTCGGTGGTTGCGATCACCAAAGGTGGCGAGCGCCTCGTCGGGCAGGTAGCCAAGCGCCAAGCCGTGACGAATCCGGAAAACACCGTGTATTCGATCAAGCGCTTCATGGGCCGCCGTTTCGACGAAGTCAGCGACGAAATGAAGCGCGTGCCATATCACGTCGTCAAGGGCAACCATGACGACTCGCGCGTTGAGATCTCCGGCAAGGTTTATAGCCCGCCCGAAATCTCGGCCATGATTTTGAGCAAACTGAAGTCGGCCGCCGAGGATTTCCTCGGCGAGAAGGTGCAGAAGGCGGTTATCACCGTTCCTGCGTACTTCAACGACGCTCAGCGCCAGGCGACCAAGCAGGCCGGCGAAATCGCGGGCCTCGAAGTCGTCCGCATCATCAACGAGCCGACGGCGGCTGCGTTGGCGTATGGATTGGACAAGAAGAGCGACGAAACGATCGCGGTCTATGACCTCGGCGGCGGCACGTTCGACATCTCGGTGCTGGAAGTCGGCGCCGGTGTCGTCGAAGTGAAATCGAC
>DATAMU010000353.1:0-2182 GCA_036266605.1 Candidatus Acidiferrum sp.
TGAGCCAGTCCGAGGACCGATTTGGGCTAAGAGACGCGATCAACCGTGTACTTTTTACCACATTCGGGAATCTCGACCGTCAGCTTTTTCTGGCAGTTATAGTACCTGTGTACATTATTTCACACGCCTTTTACGCCAACTTTGCTATTGCGTAGACATCCACTCACAAGGCATAAATGGCACATAGCGTTGCTTCTGCGGGCAGCAACGGACTAGGGCCAGTTTCCCGCATCCTTCGCCTGAGGTGTGTGGATTTGCGATTCGCGGTCCGGAGCCAATCCGTTTTTCACGAATGCCCGCAGTGTAGAAGCCGCTCCGTCTGGAAAGCAGACCCATACGGCGCTCTCGAGCAGGTCCTCCACAACTATTTGAAGCTCTCGCCGTACCGCTGTGCCCGCTGCGACTGCCGATTTCTCGATACCAAGATTTCGTCCGGGGATGCGCCCTTGCCGCTCGTTACGCGCGCGATCGATCGGGTGCGCGGATGGGTGCAGCGCACGCCATATGACACCAACACCGCTTTGGCATTGAACGCAATTCTGGGCGCGGGGTCCGTGAAACCCGAGCGGCGTTTCACTCCGATCGTCCACGAGCCGACGCAGGTTCAAGCCGGACACCCGTCGGGCGACCACGCACTGAACTAGCCGATGCCGCTAATGGGTAGCGCAGGATCGGGTCGAGTTCAATCGCCGCTAACCCCCTTGTCTTCACGAATCTCGGTCTGAAATCCGGTTGAATTTCTCTCTGCGTGTTACAATCCCGCAGAATTCACGATGCCCGATACAGTTCCAAATTTAGCGGAAACCGTACTTGAGGTCGTCTCGCCGGACGGCGCACGGCGTTACGTTCGCGTAACACAAATGCCGTTTCTGATCGGCCGCGGCGCGGAAACCGGCAACCACCTTCAGCTCGCCGATCGCCGCATCTCGCGCAACTGCGCTGCAATCGTCATGGAAGGCAACAAGTATTACATCGAGGACAAAGGCCAGCGGCGTGGCCTGTTCGTCAACGGCGAGAAATCCGAAAGCCGCGAGCTACAGGACGGCGATTCCATCACCTTTGGTCTCGACGATTCGTACGAAATCATTTATCGCTCGGCCACCAACGCGAGCACCGATTCTCTGCCGCATTTGCTCACGCGCATCGAGCACATCACTAGTTCGGAGCCGACCGGAGGCGGACTTCGTAAACTCAATCTGCTGCTGGAAGCGACGACCCTGCTGCATTCGCAGTTGCCGCTCGACACTGTTTTGGGGCACATGCTCGATCACGCGGTTTCGGTCACGGATGCCGATCGCGGGCTGTTGCTTGAGACCGACGCAACGGAAACGCTCAAAGTGCGCCTCGCTCGCCGTTCTGGCGGCTTGCGTCTCCCGCCCGAAAGCCTCACGCCGAGCCAAACCGCGATTCAACTCGCGCTACGCCGCCAATCCGCGGTGATCACCGAAGATCTCGCCCAAGCCGACATGGATTTGCAGGCCGCGCAGAGTATCGTCGCCCAGCGCCTTCGCGCCGTCGTCGTCATTCCGCTGTATGCGGTTTCGCGCGCCAACACGGATCAGTCGATGATCAACATCAAACGCGGCGATTTCCTCGGCGTGCTGTATCTCGATTCACGCCGCCCCGCTGCGTTCTCGAAACTCGATCGCCAGATTCTCGATGCGCTTGCTGCCGACGCTGCCAGCATTCTCGACAACGCCCGCCTCGTCGAACGCGAGCGCGAACGCCAGCGCCTCGAACAAGAAATCGGCATCGCGCGCGACATTCAGCAAGCACTGCTGCCCAAAAACTTTCGCGACTATCCGCATCTCGCCGTTAGCGGCATCAACTTCCCATGTTTGGCCGTTGGCGGAGATTACTTCGACGTTTTCTCCCTCGGCGAGAATCGCACAGCGTTTCTCCTCGCCGACGTCTCCGGCAAAGGTCTTGGCGCCGCACTTTGCACCAACTTGTTGCAAGGCGCTCTTTCGGGCATGTCTCTCGGCACCGACCCCGCTCGCGTCTTCAATCACGTCAACCGCTTTCTCTGCGACCACGCTGAAATCGGCCGCTACGCCACGATGTTTTTCGGCATTCTCGATGACCAGGGCCATCTCGAGTACATCAACGCCGGCCATCCATCGCCGTTCCTGATCCGCGACGGAGTCGCCGAAGACGTATTCACCGAAGGCTCGTATCCGGT
>DATAMU010000354.1:0-2248 GCA_036266605.1 Candidatus Acidiferrum sp.
GATTTTTGTCGACGGGAATGACGCTCGACCCGGTCGTATCGATCGCCAGCGCCGCCACTTGATCGCCGGAGATTTTCGCGTCGGCGACCGCCTTGCGCGTCGCATCCGCAAGCGCCTTCATATGATCGTCGTGGCTCTGCGTCGCGAAATCGGGATCGTCTTTGCGCCGATGCAGCGGGTATTCCGATACGCCGGAGCCCAGCCGTCCGCGCTGCGTGTCCACGATCGTGACGCGCACGCTCAATGTTCCGAAATCGACGCCGGCAACGATGGCCAAGTGATTCTCCCGGTAGCGCCGGTTTACCCCGAGCTTCGAGGGGCATCTTGCCGGCTCTTTCTGCTGACTTCGCGCCGGTTTACCCGTTCGCGCCTACGCTCCGTGCGCGTACATTTCCCAGCCCAAATAATTCTTCGCCGCTTCGTGCACCACCGGCCCGACCGTCGAAAAATTCGCCGCCACGTGATGCTCGAATCCGTTTTCGCAGATGTAGCGCAGCAACTTCTGCATCTCCGGAATTTCCACCACACCCGCGCCGCCAAACGTCTCCAGCGGATCGTCCGTAAACTTCCCGCCGCCGCTGTAGCCGCGAATCTTTCCCGTCAAATCATCCGTCGAGAATCGTGCAAAGCTCATCGGCCCCGATTTCACGCGGCCCACGCACGTTCCAAACGTGTTGTCTTTGCCGACCGTACCGGCAATGATCGCCTGAAAATCCATGGTTACATCGCGGAAGAAATGCTTCGGCAAATTGCTGCAATGGAAGCAAACCGCTTTGTTCGGATCAGTCCCGTAGTTATTGTTCCAATCCAACAGAGCGCTTGGGGTTCCCGAAGCCAGCGCCAGCACATGCATTCCCAGCACGCCGCAAACATCCACTTCGCAAGCGCTCGACAGCAGCGAGTCGCTCATCATGCTCATGATCGTGCATGGCACGACGCCGAGATTTTCTTCCAGCGACGTCCAGCACTGCACCGCGCTGATTTTCACGTCGGCAGAGTGCATCCAGTCATCGACCACCGCGCCCAGCTTCGCCATCTTCAGCAGCGCCTGCTGCGGAATCCCATTCGTCGAAACGTACTTCTGAATCGCGTTCAACTTCCCTACCGCCGAAGGATCGTCGTCCTTCATTCGCGAAATACGCCCCATCACTTCGGAAAGATCGAGCGTTTCAACCGAAATTCCGTTGTTCTCCAGGATTTTTTCGCTGTAGCGAACCGTGTTGAACGCCGCGGGTCGCGCGCCGATTGCACCGATCCGCAAATTCTTCAGGCCCTTCACCACGCGGCAAACGCCCGCGAACCACTCGAGATCAGCCTTGAACTCCGCCGACCCAGGCGCAACCGTGTGCAATTTCGTCAGCGAATACGGAATGCCGTACTGCTTCAGGTTGTTGCACGCAGACATTTTTCCGCAGAACGAATCGCGCCGGTGCGCGATCGTCATGTGAGAGGGCGCGTCCGGCGTCGCCTGAATCAAAACCGGAACATCGAGCCGCGCGAGCCGCAACGTATCCGCAATTGCGCGCTCGTCGCCGAAATTCGGAAGCGTAACGACGACTCCATCGATCTTTCCGCCCTGGCTCTTGAACAATTCGGCGCAGCGTTTCGCTTCTTCGTGGGTCTCGACGGCGCCGTGCTTGCTCTGCTCCGGCCCGAGCACCACCACGTCGATCCCTGCCGCCTGCAATACCTGCATCATTTCTTCGCGGCCCGTCTTGGCGAGGTGATCGGGGAAAAAGCCGCGATTGCCAACGATCAACCCCATCGTCATCTTGCCTGTCGTCGTACTGGAAGTGCCCATATTGAAGAGCCTCTATCTTGCGGAAGTCGCCCGGGGTGTGCGGCGAAGTCCCCGCATTCTAACGGAAATGCGAAATTCGAGCAAACGCTTACCCGCAGTACCAGTGCGGCTTTTTGCGGAGTCGTTACCCGTAAACGATATATTGTATATCGAAGAAAATCACCGCGAGGGCGGCGGGGTTCGCGTCAGCTTCAGAATCAGCTCGGTTTCTTTGGCGTTATATGGAGTTCCGTCCGGGCGGAAAATGTCGTGGAACCAGAGTGGTGGCTCGTCCGGGTACGACTTCTCCCAGGAATCCCAGGCGAAAATCGTGTTCGTCTTGCCGGCGACGAATCCCCAGTTGTAAGCGCCAACGTCCTCTTGATGGAGCACCGGCAAAACCGTCTCGAACGTGCTCCCGTGCGGCCGCGCCATATATTCCGTGCAAATCACCGGCCGGTGAAAATG
>DATAMU010000355.1:0-2891 GCA_036266605.1 Candidatus Acidiferrum sp.
CTCCCAGGCGGACTACGACGCCTTCTTCAAAAACTACGTCATCAGCACCGAAGACTGGGCCTTCAAGGACTTCGGCAAGCCCAACATCCAACGCTACGGCGCTGTCAGCAAAATTTGGATGCCGTCACTCGCTCAGTGCGAAATCACCGAAGATCAATCTCAAACCCACATTCGCACGCGCCTCGAATTCCACATCGACTCCGACCAAAATGTAGGGGCGCAGCACGCTGCGCCCCAGCTTGCCCAGATCGATCCGTCGAAGTCGGCCCCTCCCGCCACGGCGTGGCCGAAAGAAATCTTCATCGACTACACTTTGTCGAGACACTCTCCGACTTTGGATATCGCAGTGTCGTGGTTCGGCAAATTACCGACGCGCATGCCCGAAGCGTTGTGGTTCAGCTTCACTCCACCAGTCAAGGATCCAAATGCGTGGTCGATGCAAAAGTCTGGACAGAGAGTCTCAACACTCGATGTCGTCGAAGGCGGCAACCGCCACATGCACGCCATCGACGACCACGTCACCTGCCGCAACTCGAATCATGAAATGATCATTGCCTCGCCAGACGCCCCCCTCGTTGCTCTCGGCGTTCAATCCCCGCTCTATTTCACACGGGAACAGCCCCAACTCGACAAAGGCGTCCATTTCAACCTCTTCAACAACGCCTGGGGCACCAACTACATCATGTGGTACGCCGAAGACATGCGCTTCCACTTCCAACTCGAACTCCGCTAATTAAGCCCAGCCAAATCGGCCTTTGGGTGCCGCACCCTCAGGTTGTAGAGGGTGCGGGTTTAGATCGAACCTTGCCCAAACTGATCCGTCTCTCCAAAAAGCAAAAGAGCCGCGCAACCCGCGCGGCCCAATCACCTCATCTCAAATTCCCTCAATTCCTAATCGTCCCCCGCCCCCTTCGCCTTCCTCCGCACCGGGAACTTCGCCTTCGACAGCCACTTCGCCAGCATCTCCAACGACCCCGGCGTCACCGCCACAAATCGTATCCCCACCCGCTCTTGCACCGAATGCACAATCACCGCCCGCGCCAGCATCGTCTCTCGCGGCGTGTGCCCGATCTTCATGCTCACAACGGTTCCGCGTCGCGGCGCATCCTTCGTCGTCACCGCGCAACCGTGCAGTCCCAGATCCGCCACCCACGATTGAATGCGATCGCCCGACTTCTCACAGACCAGTTCCGCAGGGGCAATGAACTGGAACCTGGGCGTCTTGCGTCTTTCTTTTTCCATTGATCGTTCCAATGGGCCGAGGTGGTGATATTTTACATCAGCCGTCGCGCTGGTGCGAGCCCTGATCCGGTACTAAACGGGTACCGTAATTACCCGATTGCTGCCCACCGCCCGTTTCATAGCATCAATCTTGGAGGATTTTCCGCATGGCCAGCTCGGTTTGGAAGGGAACTCTCACTTTCGGTTTGCTCGCAATTCCCATCAAGCTCTACACAGCAGCGCGCAGCCAGCGGATCAATCTTCACCAGCTCCACAAAAAATGCCACACGCGCCTCAAACAGCCACTCTTCTGCCCGCATTGCAATCGTAAGGTCGAGCGCGATGAAGTCGTCAAAGGCTATGAATACGAAAAAGGCCAGTACGTCATCGTCAGCGACGAAGAGTTGAAGAAAATCACTCCGCGCTCCAGCACCGTTATGGAGCTGGTCGCCTTCGTCAAACAAGATCAGATCGACCCGATCTATTTCGACGCGTCCTATTTCATGCTTCCCGACAAAGAGGCCGAAAAGCCCTACGCATTGCTATTGAAAACTCTCGAAGATAGCAACCGCGTCGGCATCGCCACCGTCACCATGCATCAGCGCGAATACACCGTATTCATCCGCCCGCGCAAAAACGGCCTCACCGTCCACACGATGTACTACCAAAACGAAATCCGCGAAGTCGCCGGCTACGGCCAAGCCGAAAAAGACGTGAAGCTAAAACCCGCCGAAATCAAACTGGCCGAGCAACTGGTGGAAAGCCTGGCAACCGACTTCAAGCCTCAACAATTCCACGACAAATTTCAAGACAACCTGAAAGCCTTAATTGAAGCCAAACAAAAAGGAAGAGAAGTAATCGCCGAAGAACAACCCAAGCCCGCCCGCGTCATCGACATGATGGAAGCCCTAAAACGCAGCCTCGCCCAATCCCAAAAATACGCCGCCGAGCCCGCCCGCGACAAAAAGCCAGCCCGCCGCACCGGCACAGACTCACACCGCCGCAAACTCGCCAGCTAAACAATCCAATTTTAATTTCGTGTAGGGGCGCAGCACGCTGCGCCCCAGCTTGCCCGGGCGCAATAACTCACGCACGATCCGTTTTATTCGTTTCCTACTTCCCATTCCCCCGGGCCGCCGAAGCCCCAATCCCCAACGCCAACTGCTCCCCCTCGATCGCCGCAGGCGGCGTCCCTCCGCTCAACACGTTCTCCAGCGTATTCTGCGCCTTCTCAAATCTCCGGTCCGCCTCGCTATAACTCAGCTGCGCATTCTTCAAATGCGTCCCCAACTTCTCAAAAACTTCCGCGAACGTCGCCAAATTCTTGTTCACGCCATTCAGATTCGCCAGCAGACGCTTCGCGTTCTCCTCGATCTGCATCCCCTTCAACCCCATCGCAATCACGCAAAGATGCGCGTAGAGCGAATTCGGCGACACCGCCACAATATTTTTGCTTCGGCAATACTCATCAATCTGCACGCCGCGATTGTCCGTCGTCCCCAGCATCTCGCAATATACGTTTTCTGACGGCACAAACATCAGCGCCACATCGAGCGTATTCTCGTTCGGCACAATATATTTCTTCGCGATCGAGTCCGCGTGTCCCTTTACGGCCGCAGCAAAAGCCCGCCGTGCCTCATCCCCATCGTTCGCAATCCGCCGAAACGCCT
>DATAMU010000356.1:0-3584 GCA_036266605.1 Candidatus Acidiferrum sp.
CGACGGATTACTGACCGAAGCCATGCGCAAGATCATCGTGGAACAGATCGTCGAGCCAACAATGCACGGCTTGAAGTCCGACGGCGTGGCTTATCGCGGCTTCCTTTATTTTGGACTCATGCTTACGGCCTCCGGTCCGCAGGTGCTTGAGTTCAATTGTCGGCTCGGTGATCCCGAAGCTCAGGCGATTATGGCGCGCGTCAATTTCGACCTCGCCGAAGTTCTGATGGACGCGGCGAGCGGACGACTCAACGCGGCAAACCTCACATGGAAACGGGGCGCGAGCGCATGCGTTGTGGCGGCTTCAGGTGGGTACCCTGGCAAATTCGAGTCAGGAAAAGAGATTCACGGCCTAACCGATGTAGCAACTGATATTGGTGTGAAAGTGCTACATGCTGGAACCAAGCAGTATGACGACACGATCGTCACTGCTGGCGGCCGGGTGCTCGGCGTAACGGCGTCTGGCGATTCGTTGGAAGCGGCGCTCGCAAAAGCGTACACCGCGATGGGTAAGATTAATTTCGACAAGATGCATTATCGGCGAGATATTGGCGCTTCGTCGAAACGCGTTGATGTTGCAGGTGCTTAGCTGGGAATGGTCCCCACGGATTTTCCGCGACACCGCCCCCGGAATGAATTCCAATTCGCGACGAAACTTCGATAAACCGTTGATTGAAGAATCTGTGGTTAGTAAAACGCGCTCACTATCGCCAACCGTTAATTTAACGGTAACCGGTTAACGATTCGGTGTAGCGCGCTTCCGGAGGCTCGGCGCATCTGGTGGACGATCTTTATCGTCTCCGGCTTTCGTCTTCTCAACAGGCTCCTCCGGCGGCACGATCCAGTCGAATCCGCCCTGCTCCTGCATCTTGCCCATGGTGAAAGTCGCCTTATCCGAAATCAATGGAAGCAGCGCTCGCAAGAAATCGGTAGAAGCCCCGTCATCCGCCTTTTGCGCCTGGCCACGGCTGATGAGCTCGACTGCCTTTTCAATCTTTGGGTCGCTCGACCGTAACTTGGCTACACGCGGATCGCCGCCCTGAATCAACTCCATAACCGTCGGCCCCGCAAAATCTGGGTATCGAGTCTCCACCACGAATCGAGGCTGCTTCTTCTCCGGCGGATACAGTTGTTCAAACCGCGGCCGCAAGATACGCGTCTGGAGGTACCCCTCGCGAGTGCCGACCTCTGACTGCTCGATGCGGTACTCGACGGTCCAAACCTCGGGCCCATAGTGATTTGCTCCGAACCCGATGATCACAATCTCAAAGAGCGGGTCATCTTTCTTCATTTCGATTTTGTGGTGCAGCTGGCTCGTAAGGGGGCGAAGCCGCTCCAGAAATGTAACGCCAACGGTTTCGAGGTCTGGTTCCGCACCCGACGGATCGGCGTAGTGCGGATCGCGTGTACCCACCGCTCGATAGTCCCTATCCAATCGAATCGGTTTGGGGTCAGCTGGCTCGCGCCATTCCGAAGCGCCGAGCAAAATCCCGATGTGCGTGGTGTCGAGCGACAGAATGCGGGGAGGGGGCGCTCCGATTTCGATGGAATGATCGATTGTCGCAAATAAAATAAGGTCGTCTTTCGCGACATGCACGATAACGCGCCCGCCGGCCAGGTTCGCAACGATCTCACCTTCGGTCTCCTGAACTTGCGGATCGGACGCGCGGCAAGTCGTGGCTGCCACTCCCACAGCGAGTGAAGCGATCAGCATCAGTCGCAAGCAGCGGCGAATTGCGGCGGCGAATCTGGAGTTCATCGGCAGGTGACCTGAAGCTCAATGGTACGACTTCGGCCGCCGCCGAGACGGAATATTTTGTGCCTAGCGCGGTGCCACGAAGGCGATCCCCGGGGCGACGCAAGCCCGACTCGGTCGCCTGAAGCAGCGTCCGTTCGCCTTTCAGCCCGGCCCCGGATTCGGTAAAATAATGCGTAGACAAGGAAGGTTACAGTCACATGGGATTACGCAAGGCAAAGAGCATCAAGCACGGTGGTAAATCGCTCGAAGACATTCTCCAGGCCCACGAAAGTTTTTTCCGCGGAAAAGAAGGCGGCACGCGCGCCGATCTCACCGGCGCCGATCTGTCGAACGCCGATCTGAGCGGCCGCAATTTCAACGGCGCGATCTTGCGCGAGGCAAATCTATCCGGCTCCGATCTGCGCAAGTCAAAGTTGGCCGTTGCCGACCTCACCGGTGCCAAGTTGCACAAAGCAGATCTGCGCAACTGCGATATGACGGAATCGATCCTGCCCGGCGCCGACCTCAGCGAAGCGCAAGCGAGCGGCATCGAATTTTTTCGTTGTGACCTGAGCAACGTCAATTTTCAGCGTGCGCAACTCCGCAACGTCAATTTCAGACTCGCCAACATCAGCGGCGCGAAATTCAGCGGCGCCGACATGGGCGTTGCGATTCTGCGCGAAACCGACTTGAACGGCGTCGATCTTTCCGGCGTCGATCTGTCGACCACGCTGCTTCCCAAAGGCGTCACCGCCGCGGCGCTCTCCAAACGTGCATAGCCGTCAACAAATTGCATGGATATACGAACGTACATTCATCCTGCATTCACATAAGTTGAATGCTTAGAGCAACTTGCTGTGCCCACAATAGAATTCTGTGTCTCCGCGTGTTAGCCTCTGACCCAAGGCGACTCCTCTTTTAAACATCGTGGCAACGCCCACTACACAACTCGACAAATCCGGAGCTCGCGAACGTGTCTTGCAAATCGTCCGCGGCTTGCTCGAAGAACTCGGCAGCAAAGGTGCGCTTCCGATGCTTAGCGCATCGTCGCTGCTCGATCGCGACCTCGGCCTCGGCAGCCTCGAGCGCGTCGAATTGCTGTCGCGCCTCGAGGAAGAATTCGGCGTGCGTTTGCCCGATCAGGTCGGTGCCGAAGCGAACACGCCTGACGAACTATCGATCGCGCTGTTGCAAGCTCCTGGCGCGAGAGGCATCGACGACGATTCACCATCCATCTTGCATGCTTCCGCGACCGCGCGGCGATCGTCGGCGCCGACACATCAAACCGATTCGCACGAGGGCATCTTTGCGAGCCAGACATTACTCGATGTCTTGCGCTACCGCGCGCGGCACGATGCCGAGCGAACCCATCTCCTCATCTCCGAAGAAACTGCAAACGGCGCAGAGCGCGACGTCACACTGACATTCGGCGAACTCTATGCCGCGGCAGAACGTTGCGCAGCCGAACTGGCCCGGCGAGGCGTGCCCGCCGGCGGACGCGTTTCGCTGATGCTCCCAACGTCTCGCGCATTTTTCGTTTCGTATGCCGGAATTCTCCTTGCCGGCGCGATCCCGGTTCCGATCTATCCGCCGTTTCGCGCGGACCGCATCGAAGAATACGCCGCGCGCCAATCGGCGATTCTCAACAACGCGGAAGTCTGCCTGCTATTGACATTTCGCCGCGCCGAAGCCGTCGCGCGATTGCTCGAGCCGCGCGTGAAATCTCTCATCGGCGTCGTCGATGCGGAAAGACTGCTCGACGCTGCTGACAAAGCTCCTCCTCCTGCACCTGGCGCGGCGCCCGCGCACGTCACCGGCACTCGCGCGCGCCGCGCGAACGACATCG
>DATAMU010000357.1:0-2974 GCA_036266605.1 Candidatus Acidiferrum sp.
CAGCGTCAAACTTTCCGACTTCGTCTTCGGCGTATCCGTGGTTGCATCGGTGTAAAGCGGCCCTTTATCCGAAGCACTGTCCAACACCGCGCCGCCGTGCTTCAACACCGTAACGCCTTCCAGCAATGCCGGCTTGTGCTCGACTTCAAATGCCTTCAATGATTTTGAATTCACGACGATCGCGACTTCCGAAAAATCCGCAGCGCCCGGATTCTGATCAAGCCCTTCCATGCAATACACCACCGGACCGCGCTGCACCGCCACGCGCCCCAAATTTTCTTCCACGCGCGGATTCGACGCCACAATTTCCGCGCTCATCGGAAACGCCAGCGTAACCGTATCGCCCGGCGCCCATCGCCGCTTGATCGACAAATATTCTCCCGGCATCGCGCCCTCGACCGCTTTGCCGTTCACCGCAACCTTCGCGCTCTTCGCCCATCCCGGAATGCGCACGTTCATCGCAAAGTCTGCAGGCTCCGAAGGCGACACGGTCAACTTCACATCGCCGTCCCACGGATAGTTCGTCTTCTGTGCAACTTTGATCGGCGTGCCGTTCTCAAGATGCCAATCCAAAGTCGAGTTGTCGTAGAGGTGCACGTACAACCCGTCCTTGCCAGTGCTGTAAAAATATCCCGGCAGCGACGCAAACGTCCGCTCCAGGTTCGGCGGGCAGCACGTCGTGTCGTACCACGGATTCCGAATCGTCTCGCCCGACGCCGGATTGAACGCGAGCGGATTGCGATAGCAATACGTCGTCCCGTCCAGCGACATGCCCGAATTGATTCCGTTATAAAGCGCGCGCTCGATCACATCGGCGTATTTCGATTCGCCGCTCGCCGCCAGCATGCGCCAGTTCCACATCATGTTGCCGATGGCCGCACAGCTTTCGCCATACGCCTGTGCATTCGGCAGTTCGTACGCTTCACCAAACGCTTCGCCCGCGCTGCGCGCACCAACGCCGCCCGTGATGTACATCTGCCGCTGCGACAAATCTTCCCAAAGTGTCGTCAGCGTCTTCCAATACGCCTGATCGCCGGTTTCGAGGTAGTAATCCGTCGCGCCGCAGCACGCATACATCGCGCGAACCGCGTGCCCTTCGAGCTTGGTCCGCTGCGTGAACGGAATGCCGCAGTACATGTAAACGATCGCTCGCGGCTGAATCTTCCAGCGATCGTCGCCGTGCAAGATGTATCCCGCGAGATCGATGTACTGTTTCCGCCCGGTCGTGCGATACAACTCGATCAGCGACATCTCGATTTCCGGATGCCCCGAAACGATCGGCGTTTTGCCTTCGCCCGGGCCGTAATTCGGAATCAGAAATCCATCGACCATCTTCGCGCCCGCATCGAGCAGCGTCGTGTCACCGGTCGCACGGTAATACGCGATCGCGCCCTGCAACATGTGGCCGAGACAATACAGCTCATGGCCTACTTCCTGCGTGTGCTGCTGCATGCGCTGCGAAACTCGGTCGCCCACGTAGTACGTGTTGATGTAGCCGCTTGGCTCCGCAATTGCGACAACTTCCTTGATCATCGCCGCCGTCTGATTGTGCACCTCGGGCATGTCGCCGGTCTGCAGCGCGAAGCCGACTGCTTCCATCCACTTGTAAATGTCGGAGTCGGAATACACCGGCCCCTTTTGCGGCTCCGAGCTTTTCCCGGCGAGCCGCCGGAAATTGTCCATGCGCCCGTGCTGCAGCAACTGATCGCGCATCGTCGGAATGCTGCTATCGACATTCGTCTTGCGCCGCTTCGACCAGAATCCTTCTTCGATCGTCACCGCGCGCACAGGCACGCTGTGCAACTTCGCGTATGGCGAATTCGCCAAATTCAGAACGCCCTGATCGCGCCAAGGCAGTTGCGTCGCATCCACACCGCCCGCTGCGGCTGAAGATTTGCCCAGCGCAAACGCCACCGCCGGATTCGCAACGTAAGCGGCAGCAACCGCAGCCGTCGATGCCTCAATAAATTTGCGACGCGAAACAGGATTGGAAGTCGTCATGGACTCTCTCCGTTGGTAGGAACTCGAAACCTGTAGCGTTCAGGTCTTCGCCGAAGACAGTTAGGAACGAGACGCAAGGACCACGCTCGCGGCTATTTTGCACCAGATTTGGTTTTATCGGTAAACGTTTTCTTCGCGGCAAATGCCTTGCTCCAGGCATGCCCCTTCTGAATCCCCTCGCCCTCTTTCACCACCACCAGCTGATCGGCGCCTACGGCCTTCAACTCTTCGCGGCCGCCGCCGAGCCAGTGGATCGAAATGTCGGCCAATTTCTCGGCGCCCAATCCGAAATGCAATCGCGTATCGTTGGTCGAATAAAAACTCGACTGGCTCACAACTTCTTGTGCTTGCACTTTTTTTCCATAACGGACGATCACGCGCGCGCCGATCGCGCTGCGATTTGATTTCGTACCGATCAATTTAACTTTCAGCCAGTGGTCGTTCCCTTTCACATCGTTGCGCAGCAATGACGGCGGCTCGTTCAAATTAACGATCGCGATGTCGAGATCGCCGTCGTTGTCGAAATCGCCGAACGCGCAGCCTCGGCTCGAGTGCGGCGTCGAAACTCCCGGCCCGGTTTCGTTCCCCAACTCCTCGAACGTCCCGTTGCCAAGATTCCGAAAAATCATCCGCGGGCATTTGTCCGGATACTGCGGCAGGCTCTTTTCCACGTTCGGATAGACATTCCCCGCGACCAGAAAAATATCGGGATAGCCATCGTTGTCGAGATCGACGATGCCCGCGCCCCAGCAAATGAAACGCGTTTCGACGCCGATACGCGCCGCCCGCGTCACATCCTCAAAATTGGCTTTGCCATCATTGCGAAACAAACCATTCGCATCTTCCGCGAAATGAGTCTTGAACAGATCGATGTGCCCATCGAGATTGTAGTCGCCGATCCCGACGCCCATACCCGCTTGCTCTTGCCCGTCTTCGCTCAATGCGACGCCGCGAATCACGCCCTCCTCGCGAA
>DATAMU010000358.1:0-1916 GCA_036266605.1 Candidatus Acidiferrum sp.
ACCCGCCCATCACGCCAATCGCTTTGCTCAGTGTCCCGACCTGGATATGCACGCGACCGTGCACATTGAAGTGATCGATCGTCCCGCGTCCGCCGCGCCCCAAAACGCCCGACGAGTGCGCATCATCCACCATCATGATGCAGTTGTACTTCTCCGCCAGATCGCACAACGCCGGCAGCGGCGCAATATCCCCATCCATCGAAAACACGCCGTCCGTAATGATCAGCTTGTGCCCCGGAAAATCGGCCGTCTCTCGCAAAACGCGTTCGCAGTCCGCGACATCCTTGTGTTTGAAAACTTTGATCGTCGCTTTCGACAACCGCGCACCGTCGATGATCGACGCGTGATTCAGCTCATCCGAAACGATCAAATCTTCCTTGCCCAAAATCGCCGACACCGTCCCCGCATTCGCCGTAAATCCCGACTGAAACACCACGCACGCTTCGACATTCTTGAATTTCGCGATCTGTTCTTCCAGATCCATGTGCAGCTTCATCGTCCCTGCGATCGTGCGCACCGCTCCCGCACCCGCGCCATACTTCCGCACCGCTTCGATCGCCGCCTTCTTCAACGCCTTGTGCGTCGTCAGCCCCAAATAATTGTTCGAAGCAAGATTGATGACTTCCTTGCCATCGAAATCCGCGTGCGTCTTCTGCTCGCCCTGCAGCACGCGCAGCTTCGGCGCCACACCCTTCGCCCGCAATTCATTCAGCGCATCCGAAACAAACTGCATCGGATTCTGCTTCGTCGTCTGCGTACCTGTATCGCTCATCTCTCTTCATCCCCTCAACCGAATCTCCGTGTAACTCTGCGCCCTCTGCGTCTCCGCGTTATCTTTGTTCTTGCTTTCCACTCCGTCGCCCGCGCCGAACAACAACACTTTTTTCTGTCGTTACTTCATTACTTCACTGCTTCTTTACTTCACTCCGTCCGGATACAACAGGATCTTCCCCGGCAACCCACCCTGCAATTTCGCAAACGCCCCTTCAAATCCTTCCAGTGCCGCCCGCTCCCCAAACAACGGCTCCAGATTCAACCGCCCCGCCTTCAACAACGCCGTCATCTGCACCCAAGTCCCATACATCCGCCGTCCATAAATCCCCTGCACCGTCGCCCCTTTGAAAATCACATCGTTCACCAAATCGAGCGACACCGCTTCCGTCGGAATCCCCAACAACGATGCCCGCCCCCCCGCTCTCAACGCCTTAAATCCCTGCTGAATCGCCGTCGGATTCCCCGACATCTCCAGCAACACATCCACACCAGTCCCGTCCGTCTCACCCAAAATCCGCCGCACCGTATCTTCTTCCGCCGGATTGATCACAACCTCCGCGCCCATCTTCTTCGCCATTGCGCGGCGTTCCGCATTCGTCTCCGTTGCAAAAATCGTCGAACTCCCGCAAGCCTTCGCCACCGCAATCGACATCAATCCTATCGGCCCGCACCCGGTAACCAGCGCCGTCATCCCCGCAATCGGCCCCGCCAGCACCGTGTGCACCGCGTTCCCCAACGGATCGAGGATCGCCCCGTAATGTTCCGGAATCGCCGGATCCAACTTGATGATGTTCGACGCCGGGATCTTCACCAATTCCGCGAATGCCCCGTCCTGATCGATCCCGATAATCTTCAAGTTCTGGCAAACATGCGCTTCGCCGATGCGGCACTGCCGGCAATGCCCGCAATTCACGTGCATCTCGGCGCTGACGAAATCCCCCGCTTTCACCGCGGTCACTTCGTCGCCAAAACTCTCCACCACGCCGCAAAACTCATGCCCAAGCGTCACCGGTGGCTTGATCCGCCCCTGCGACCACCGATCCCATCCATATATATGTAGGTCGGTCCCGCAAATCGACGCCGTCCGGACGCGCACCAGCACATCTGTCGGCCCAATCGCCGGCACCACCGTCTTTTCCAGT
>DATAMU010000359.1:0-5634 GCA_036266605.1 Candidatus Acidiferrum sp.
GCAAGCATTTTTACGGCGACCCGAATCAATACATGAAGATCGTGAATGCGAACAAGGAAACTTTGCCCGATCCGGACAAGATCAAGCCGGGAATGGAATTGACGATTCCCTGATCGTGGCGTGAAAAGAGGTTGATCGTTCGTTGGGGAGTTTCGAAGTCATGAAGGCGCGTCCGAATTCTTCGGGCGCGCCTTTTCATCTTGCGCGAGCGAAAGGCGGCGATTCCGCGTTGTTGGCGAGCTAAAGTGCGACGTGATTCTGGAATTGAGTTTTGTTGGCGACGTACGTCGTGGGGTTGATGCCGGAGAAGGCACGGAAGTCGTGAATGAAATGCGATTGATCGAAATAGCCGCACGTCAACGCGATCTGTGGCCAGTCGATGACGGAATTGGCGCCGGCCGTACTGAAGATGTTGCACAAGACTTGCTGGAAGCGCTGCACGCGACAGAATAACTTCGGCGTAAGGCCGACATGCTGGGAGAACAGTTGAATGAAATGGCGATCGCTGAAACCGATCTGATCGGTGACTGCGGAAATCGGCCGCTGCGGCCGATGGCGGAAATTTTCGACTGCGAACGAAACAGCAGGATGAGCTGGCTCAGGTGATGCATTGAGCCGGCTGAGAAGTGTGCGCTCGAGAATTGTGAATTTCCGTTGCGGCGTGCGCGCCGCGAGAAGTTGCTCTCGCAATTCGGAAGCAGCCTGGCGGCCCCAGAGATCGGCAAGAGAAACGCCGGTGTCTTGCAGTTTGGCGGTAGGCAAACCCAGAAATGGAAATGCACCGCCCGGCCTGAAAACGACACCGGCGGTTGCTCGCTGTTCGTCGGTGTCGATGACAGTAAATTCGGAGTAGGCGCCGGCAACGATGCAGCCATCACACGTGGTGAATTTTTCCGGATCGTCGCGGTCGTAGACGCGGGTTCGATTTTCCCAGAGATTGATGATGAGCGATATTTCGCCCGTCGGAAGCACGCGCTCGAGCGAATGCGGCACGACGTGGTCGTCGCCGAACCACATCATGCTGATGAAGTGGGAGAGCGGCGGAGAAGGAACGTGGTGGTGGAAATTCATCTTGCTTTGCAGAACGCGGCGCTTGGGCTCTTTGCGTAGGAGAACAAATCGAGACGCGGACGTCAATGGCTCGCCGCAGCGCAGAAATTGGAAAAGGGAAAGTGGAAGTTGGTGCGGTTCGAAGAACGGTCAAAGTAATTTGGGCGCAGCGAGTGCTTTCGGAAGATGCCGGAAGCTGATCGCTGCGCCCCTGATTTCTAAGCTGATCCTGTTACGCCGGATTTAGCGAATTCCGAAAAGCGCTACCTTCGGACGGTGCTCCCAGCGAGCCTTGCCGTACCACAGTTCGACCGATTCGATCACGCGGCGATTGCCCGGAAGATCGATGGCGCGGGTTGAGCCGCCCGAGGGAATGCGATCGCGAACGATCAGCTCTTCATGCGAACCGTCGTGGAAATGTACGACGACCTTCTCGAAGAAAACTTCGCCGCCTTCGACGCGCAACTGGATCGCGCGGAAACGGCCGTCGTGCTTGCCGACGTGAATGCTGTCGTGATCCTGGCCCCCGTCCACGTGGGCGTCGCCGAGATAAACCTCCTGAGCCTGGGTCCGGACGGTGGTGAGTGCGAACGCGAACAGAAGAGCAATGGACGCAAGAGCGATTCGTTTGAACATGGATCCTCCGCAGTATTTCCGTGAGGGGACTTCACGGTGAAAAAACTGGTGGTTCGATGCTGCTATCGGTTTTTAGGTTCTGGTGCTACGACCGCTTGGTGCTGTAGATGAAACCCCTCTCTGGGTGGAATGTTGCGGCGGATTTTCGGGGTAGGGGCAGAAGGGCACGGCTGTGCCGTGCCCCTACAATGAGACGAGAATTGGGGCTTGCTTAGTTTTTGACGTAGAGGTCGGGGAAGGCTTTTTTGAGGTTCGAGAGTTTAGGGAGATCGTTGTAAACGATATACGGCTGGCTCGTGTGCGATTCGAGGTAGTGCTGGTGATATTCCTCGGCCCGATAGAAGGCATTGAAGGGCGCGATTTGGGTCACGATCCGTGACGGATAGGTTTTTGCGGCGTTGATCTGCTCCACATACGCGGTGGCGATACGCTTCTGATCTTCCGTCGTGTAGAAGATCGCGGAACGATATTGCGAGCCGACGTCGGGACCCTGACGATTGAGCTGCGTCGGGTCGTGCGCGACCGAGAAATAGATCATCAAAATTTGGCCGAAGGAAATCTGCGACGGATCGAAGGTGACTTCGACGGATTCGGCGTGACCGGTCAGGCCGGTGCTCACCATCTCATAGCCGGGATTTTCGACGTGTCCGCCGGAGTATCCGGAGACGGCTTTGATGACACCCTTGGTGTGATCGTAGACAGCTTCGACGCCCCAGAAGCAGCCGCCGGCGAGAACGACTTTTTCCTGACCTTTAGCAGAGGCTAGAGGCTCGTCAGTGGTGGGTTTGGGAAATGGGAACTTCGGCTCGGCAGGCTTCAAGCCGATCGAATGAACGGCGGTCCAACCCAAAAAGAGCACAATCACAACGACTGCAAATACTTTGCCGATATAAGGGCTTCGCATGGCTACTCCCAAGTAGCGGCGCGGGCGGCAGGACCACGTCACGTTTAAGTTCAACTGAATATACGACGAAGACGAATCGTTGGATGCGCGGTTTGTTTTCGGCGTTACCACAAAATTGGATGGAGTTTGGGGAATTCCGTCGCAGGAATTCGCGGGGCGGAAGGTTTTGTGCATGGAAGGAGATACAGGGAACGCAACGGGAGCAAAAAAGGCGCCGCCGAACCCCTGGGCCGTCGCCCTCGAGGTAAAGCCGCGCCCTCTACGCGTTCCGGATACCGGAGCGCTATTCGGCCGGCTTGGTGATGACAGCGCAGGCGATCCGCGGAGGCGCGGCGCTGCTGGCTTCGGCAGCGACAGCGTGGATGACCATCGCGGTACCGCCGTTGCTGAAGACGGAGTGGCTGTCGTCGCCGAGCGTGACGTGCGGAGCAACGACGGTCGCGTGAGCGGTGCCGTCGGCGCCGACGATCAGCGAGAAGTCAGGGATGTCGCCTGCGGGAAGGCCGCCGGCGGCGTGATCGTGGTTGCCGCCGTCGGGATTGAAATGCGGACCGGCGGACTTGAAGTCCGGGCCTTCGCACTTGGCGAACTGGTGGATGTGGAGGGAGTGTTCGCCGGGCGGAAGATTTTTGATGTCGAGCTTGATGCGGACGCCGTGCGGAGCCTGGGAAAGCGTTGCGCTGCCGACGACCTGATTTTGAGCGTTTTTGATTTCGACGGTGAAAGGCTTGGCGGGCGGCGGCGTTGCGGCGTTGGCAACGGCTGCCGATACCGCTGATGCGAAAAGGAGGCAGAGAACTGCCGAGAAAGTCTTCATGGGACCTCACTTGATGGACCGCAGACACGGGTCTTTGGCCGGAATTTGAGTCTGTGATTACTTTACGCGGTGGTGACGGGAGGCGAATGTAAAGAGGAAGTCTCGTGTGGTGAGAAGGGTATTAGCTGGGGCGAAGAGGCAGGTAAGGCGCCGGGCGGAAGAAGTCGTCGTGCTTACGAGCTGAGGCGGGTGATCGTCTGATATTGCGGGCTGGGTGGACGGACAGTCTGAGAACCGACGGCCTGGGTGGGGCATCCTACTGGTGGACCGTGATGTGGAAAGAAAGTTGCGCAAATTGCTGCGGTGTTTGTTATGAATGATGTCGATTTTCGTGATGAGTCTGAGGAAGAGTTTGGGAAATTTTTCTGAGGAGATTTTTATGGATGCGACTGGCAGTCGATGGGGAATGCGCATTGCGGCGTTGGGGATTCTGTGTGCGACGCCGGCAATCTTGCTGGGGCAAGGCACGAATGGCCAGGTGACGTACGGAAAGAAGCCACAGTTGCCGGCGCCGTTTGCGACGAAATCGGCGGGGAATCCGCCGGAGGAAGCGAAGCCGCCGAAGGGATTTCTGCCGACGGTACCGGCAGGATTCAAGATCGAAGTGATCGCTTCGGATTTTAACGAGCCGCGGTGGCTGACGGTCGGGCCGAACGGGAAAGACATTTTTCTCGCCGACACGCACGCTGGCAAAATCTACATTTTGCGTTTGTCTGCGAATGGCAGCGGGCCGGCGCAGAAAGAAGAATTTTTGACCGGGCTAGACGAGCCGTTCGGGATCGCGTTTCACGAAGGCTACATCTACATCGGGGATACGGACGCGGTGCTGCGCTACAAATTTGATGCGACGAATTCGAAGAAGCTCGGCGACGCGGAGAAAATCATGGACCTGCCGCGGCGGGGGCATTCGACGCGTGCGGTGGCGTTCGGCCCGGATGGAAAGATGTATGTGAGCGTTGGCTCGCAGTCGAACATCGACATCGAGAGCGACACGCGGCGCGCGGCGGTGACGATTGCCGATCCGGACGGGAAAAATGCGCGACTATATGGAACGGGCTTGCGGAATCCAGTGAATATTGCATTTGAACCGAAAACGGGGGTTTTGTTCACGAGCGTGAACGAGCGCGACGGACTCGGCGACGATCTGCCGCCGGATTATTTCACTTCGGTGAAAGACGGGGGATTTTATGGCTGGCCGTACAGCTATATCGGACAGAATGTCGATCCGCGCGTGAATCCGCAGAAGCCGGAATTGGTGGCGAAGGCGATCATTCCGGATGTTTTGTTGGGAGCGCATCGCGCGCCGCTGCAGTTTGCGTTTTATACCGGCAAACAGTTTCCGGCGAAGTATGACGGCGGCGTCTTTCTGTGCGAACACGGATCGTGGAATCGTTCGCAGCGCGCGGGATACCAGGTGGTGTTTATTCCATTCAAGGATGGCAAGCCATCGGGCGATCCGCAGCCGTTTATGACGGGGTTGGTGCCGGATGCGACGAAGGGCAATGTGAACGGGCGGCCAGTCGGCGTGACGGTGGCACCGGATGGGTCGTTGCTGGTGTCGGATGACGGCGCGCAGGTTGTGTACCGGATTTCAGCGGCGAAGGGCAGCGCGGCGGACTAAAAGCAGCGAAAATTCGCTGTGGTTTGGGCGGGAGCCTCTTATGGCTCCCGCCTTTTTTTGTGCAGGGAGTGCTTTGCTGCGTGGCGCGTGCGGGGATTGTGCTGTGGCTAGTCCACCGTCAGCGTCAGCTGAATCGGCTGGAGGTTGGGGATGGGGAGATTGTTCGAGGTGACGGCGGTCGGAGTGATTGTGATGTTGTAGGTTCGCGATGAAGCGGTCGGAGGAACCGCAGTAGGTGCTGTGGCGACGGTAGAGGCGCCACCACATCCGGCGAGAGTAAGCAGGGTCATCGCGAGGAAGGCTGCGGCGGCCATGCCTGCGGTCATCGGCGCGCGTATTTTGGCACCGCATGCCGAGCGCTCGAAGGCGAAGAACGGATGCGAACGCCTTTGGCCGCTCCGGAGGAGCAACACTAGAAGCGCCGAGCACAGGATGCCGGCGTATATTTGCGCGACGCGAAGCGGGATGAAGGGGCGGCTTGTTGGCCCGTCTGGAATTATGGCGGACGCCGAAGCGGTGGTGGTCGTAACCATGACGGTGAGCGTGACGGACTTATTCGCGATGGTGATAGGCAACGGTGATGGGTCGATGGTGCAAGTGGCGGTC
>DATAMU010000360.1:0-10488 GCA_036266605.1 Candidatus Acidiferrum sp.
CACTCATTCGAAAAATCGCTGAGCGGCTTCACCGTCATCGATTTCATTCGTACCATCAACGCCGTGATCTTCGCATCCGGCGCGGCCTTCGTTGCGAGGACGGCTCCGAAGTCTTTTGCGCCCATCGCGAAGCTGAGCCGAACATTGCTGCCAACACGCGTCGGCTGAAGCTCAACGCCGTGATACAGATCGAAATAGCGCACGCCATCCGCCGCCGGCAATTCCATCTGCGCGCCGGTGAGGTCGTACTCGTTGCGATTGACGATCGTCCAGACCGCGTCATCGCCGAGCGGCCATCGGCTCGCAAATACTCCGAAACGCATCATCGCCGCGAACGGCTCCCAGTCGCTGCTGACAAGAAACGGCTGCAGCGCCCGTTCCAGCGTCCCAACGCGCCGAGTCGCCTCGGCGTCGCGCGGTGTGATGCCATTCCAGATTCCCCAGACGTTTTCCCAGCTTTCGAATCCCACGCCGTTGAAAAACGCGTATTGAAGATCGGCGGTGTGATCGCGATTCCAGCGATCGGTGACGTTAACCATGTGGCGCCGCTCGAGCCATTTGTATCGATCGATGCGCGGCGTGAATGGCGGAAGGGAGTATTGTCCCCACGTCATCACGTCGTACGCGAGCGCTTCGTCGGCAGGGCCGCCTTCGGGCTCGAAGACGAGCGGGTGTCGAACCTTGTCAGCCGCTGCCGAAAATGCCAGCGGAACGCCATCCTGCGTGTCGCCGTTGATTCCGTCGGCGCCAATCTCGGCCATGATTTCCGCGATCGCGTCGGGCCACGGCTTGCCGGGATCGTGCGTGCCTTGATCCCACATCATCATCGGAAACAGCACGCGCACGCCGCGCTTGTGAAAATCCGCGATCATTTGCCGCACACCCGCGATGCCGCCGGGCATCGCACGAATCATGTCGTGCTGATTGCGATTGTCGATGCCCATATTGGGATAGGTCGGCCAGATTAGAACGGCGTCGATGCCGCCATAACGTTTTTCAAGATCGTCGAGATATCGATCAACCGTGTATTTCCCAGCTACCGGATCATAAAAATAGCGATCCTCCACCATCATCTGGGGCTGGATGAAACTTGATTGCGTCCAGCGCAGTTCCGGCATTTCGTAACGCGCGCCGTTGTAACCGATTCGAATAAGCCGTTCCATGCGCCAGTGTCGAAGGTCGGCGAGCCAGGCCTCGTGTTCGGCCTCGGAACACGGCGCCACAGCGCCCTCCGAGCGGCTGCTGGCATCCAGACACGCCGGCCCAGGAATCTGATCAGGCACAGCCTCAAATCCGTCGTTGTATTTCCCAACGAACGCCGAATCCTGCGCCGACGCAACCGGCGCGGCAATGCCGAGAGCGAGACACGATGCGAGCAGAACGGCCGCACACTTGGCGAGCTTCAGCAACATCGAGATCGGAAATTTAAAGGTCACATACGCTCCGTATCACACAAGAATTGCGCGACTATAAACCGTTTCAAAATTGGTTGTCCATCGGGTGCGCATTGCGCTAGTAGGCATTTCCGTTCACAGTCGTTCCCGTAAAAAGCCTTTGCGCGAGAAAGTTTGCAACCACCGGCTTTGCATGTTCATCCTTGTTGGTGAAAATGGCGAAGCAAGACACGCGGGACAGATTCTTAGGCGAGCGGACGCCCAATTCTTAAGACTGAAATCATGAGAGACAAAATCGTTCTCATCACCGGAGCAAATGGTGGGCTTGGCACCTCCATCACAAAAAGTTTTCTCGCGGTTTGTGCTTCTGTCACTGGCGTGTCCAACAGGATTTCAGCCGCAGATTTCCCGCAACCGAACTTCACCCCGATTTCCGCCGACCTCACCGAGTCCAGCGCCGCGAACGAAGTCGTACAGGCGGTCATCGTGCGCCACGGCCGCCTCGACATTCTGGTTCACGTGCTCGGCGGCTTCGCCGGCGGCAAGAGTGTCGCCGAAACCGACGACGCTACATGGGAGCAGATGCGCGATTTAAATCTCTCGTCGGCCTTCTACGTTTTGCGCGCCGCGATCCCGCATTTACGCAAATCCGGCAATGGCCGCATCGTCGCCATCGGCAGCCTCGCCGCCAACGAGCCGCGGGCTGGAATCGGTGCATACATCACGTTCAAGTCGGCGCTGGTGTGCCTCGTTCGCACCGTAGCTCTGGAAAATCGCGACGCCGGCGTCACGGCCAACGTGATCCTACCCGACACGATGGACACGCCGGGAAATCGCAAGGCCATGCCCAACGCCGATCCGAACAAATGGGTCGCAACACAGGACGTCGCCGAACTCGCGTTATGGCTGACCGACGACCGCGCCGCGCACACGACAGGAACCGTGTTCCCGATCGCAGCGAAATCGTAGCCACGCCGAATCGAGGCTTTTGCCGCAACGCAGAGGAACTCTGCGTGCCTGTCCCAAACAAAGAAAACAAGCGACTTAGCGTCTTTTTCTTCACGCATCGAAACTATAACTACAACATTAAGTCCAGCACGAAGCAGCACTTTCGTACAGGTGTACGACACAACATCGTTGACCGTCCATTTACATCTTCAACCGTATTAAAATGAGCCCGGGCTGTTATCGTGGGACGTCGAAACATTTTTGGCGCCATTTTGCGCAAGGACGAAGGCAATGTGTGCCCTCCCAGGACGTCGCGTTTGTGAAGAGCTGCGTCTGTTCTGGTATCGCGTGCAATTTTGCAGGATCCGTTTCGCCCCGTTGCAATTCATGTTGCGGGCAACAATGCGAACGGCGGCAATCGTATGAGCGTTCAGACTCCGTTTTTCACAGGTGTTGCTGCTGTTCCTGGTCGCTTCACGCGTGCACTGCCGTTTCGCATCATTCCGCGCATCGAGACCTACCCGCGAGTCGTCGCCTTTTGTCAGACAATTCCCGGCCAGGCTGTCTTGTTGGGCGTCTTCGGACTCATTTACGGCCTCTTCAATCCGTACGGACTTCCCTTGGTATTGTGCCTCGCCTTGCTGACCTGGATGCCCGGTCGTCGCAATCAGCTTCTCTGCATTTCGACCCTGTGTTTCGCGTTGCTTGTGCCGTGGCATTCGCTGCCGCAGCCGCTCTATCACGCGGGTTTGGTTCTGACATGTCTCGCCTTCGGCTGGATTCTGATCTGGTGCCGCGCGCGATGGCCTGAGTCTTGGTACGGGCAAAACTCCGCCGAAATTTTGATCGCAGGATTCGGCATTTGGGTGGCCACAATTTCGCTCGTCCCTTGGCACTTCTTCCGTACGGTAACACTCTGGGACTTGAGCATCGTCTTTGGCAGCTACCTTTGGTACGTCGCCTACATCCTCATGGATCGCGTCCGTGACCCCCTGAAGGAATTGGGGATCGAGACCGGCTCGCTTCGCCCTTTTTGGGGTTCGCTGTATACACCGTTCCCCAACGGCGCCGCGTACCTGCGCCAGATCGAAGCGAAAAATCCTGAACATCTCGCCGTCACACAGCTGAAGGGATTGAAGTTGTTAGCCTGGTCTGTGCTGATTCTTCAGTTCTCCAAGATCTTCGCCTGGTTTTTTCACGGCCACTTTGGGGTACCCAGCTTCACGACAGCCATTTCGCTCAGCGCACAGAATACGCCGCTGCCATGGTTTGTCTGCTGGGCGAGTTTGATCGTCTACTTCCTCGAAAAAGTGATGACCGGCGCTGTGCTCGGGCACCGCATCATCGCCTGCTGCCGCATGGCGGGATTCGATGCGCTGAGAAATATGTATCGACCGTTGTCGTCGGTGACCGTCGCGGAATTTTTCAATCGCTACTACTACTACTACAAAGAACTGTTGGTGACTTTTTTCTTCTTGCCGGCTTTTTTGAAGCAACACTCCCATCGCCCTAAAGTGCGGCTATCGCTCGCGATTTTTGTGGCGGCTTGTCTCGGCAACTCCTTCTTTCATTTCATACGCGAACTCCTTTTCATCCACGACGCCGGATTCTGGACCGCGCTTCGTTCATTTCAAGCCTTCTTTTTCTATACCGTTGTTCTCGCAATCGCGCTGATCGTTTCGCGCTTGCGCAAACGAAACCGTCTTCCGGCGGGATTCTTCCGGGGCACGCTCTGCCCCGCGGTTTCCGTCTGCTTCTTTTATTGCCTGCTCAGCATCTTTGCGGTCACCGATCATCGCTTTCCGTTGATCGTCGATCTGCGCTTTTTGGCACACCTATTTTTCATCGCCTAAGGATGGAGTCATGGAATCCAAAGAATCGAAGCAGATGATTCGTGAATTTGTGCGGAATTTGCTCACGCACAAAAAAGACACGCGGCCCTTCGGTGACGACACTTCGCTGATTCTGTCTGGACGGATGGATTCGATCGACACCGTGGAGCTCGTGCTGTTTCTCGAGA
This sequence comes from Candidatus Acidiferrum sp., assembly GCA_036266605.1. Lineage (GTDB taxonomy): Bacteria > Acidobacteriota > Terriglobia > Acidiferrales > UBA7541 > Acidiferrum. The sequence continues at coordinate 4,363 of DATAMU010000360.1, forward strand.
CGGCGTTCGGCTTGAAATTCGGAAGCGGCGGTTTGCGCCGCGATCAGCTCGACACGGTGAACACGCTCGGTGCGCTCGTCGATCACAGATGAATACTCCGTTTCCGGCGGACGCTCTCGGATCTAAACGTCGACAGGAAAGGATGAAACAACGGATCAACAATAAAACTTGGGAGCGCGCTTCGACCAAACTACGAGCCGTATCTCTATCTGCGCGCTTTCCGAGCGAAGAGAAAGGGCAGAGCCACCGGCTCCGCCCTCTCGCTAATTTGGCCCTTTAAGCCGACGTCGATCAGCTTGCATGGGTTTATGAACGGATTACGGGTCGCGAAATACGGATTATGAGCCGTTCTAGCCTTTGTGTTTGAAGTACTCGACTTGCCTCAGGCGCTTTTCGGCGGCCGCTTTCGATTTGTAAGGGCCGCCTAAGTTCTTGCCTTTTTCCGATAGCACTTTGTAACCGCCGGCTACTTTTTTGATCATGTTCACCTCGATGGTCCGGGCGATCGTTTGCGACCGCTGTGCTTCCGGCGAATTCAGGTTCGCTCTTGAGTCGACCGTTCGAAATACGGCGAATTCTGCATCTTCACATCGGAATTTGTTGCAGGCGTGACTAGGGCGCTACGCGGACGTATGCGTTCGATAAAATCGACTGCCAGGCCTGTAGGCGCGGTCGTTTCCCGACCCGCGGGCCTTTGCCATCCCTAACTACCGACGATCTGCCTACGAAGTCGTAGGATTAGTCGATTTGGACTGTTCGACCATAGTGTTGATCGCGGCGTCGGCGTCAGCCGTCGTTGTGGCCGACTTGTGTGCCGGTGAGTGATGGCCGAGATAGTACGGCGCATTGAGCGTGAAAATCCGCTCGTTGCCTTTGACCAGCAGCAACCACGAGAGCAGCCGCCCCCGCTGATTGTGCAGAAAATACTCGTACCACTTCCCTTCAGCGAGCTCGGGAATCACGACGACGATGCGCCGCTCCGGTTGCCGCGCGGCGAGTTGCAGAATGTATTGCACGATCGGAACGATCACGAAGCGATATGGCGACGGCAGGCGAACCAGTTTCGGCGGCGGATCACCGGCATCTTCGAACGGTTTGACGACGAAGCGTTCCCACTCCTTGCTAAGAACTTCGGAGTGTTCGTCCGGCTGGACGTGAACAGCGATGACATCGGTGGTAAGCCGCGAAGCGAGTTCAAGTCCGTGGCGCGTGATCTGGCTGTAGTGGTCGACGGGAACAACAGCAATGGGTTTCGACGAGTGGCACGCGGGAACCATCGGCAACGTGCAACGCGTGATCAGGCTGACCGAATGATAGTGCCGCCGCACGGCCGAAAAAATCAGGATCAACATCGGGATAAAGAGAATCGTGATCCACGCGCCCTCGACAAATTTCGCGACAAGAATCACCAGCACGGTGATGCCGGTGACGAACCCGCCGAGCCCGTTTACGAACGCGCTCTTGACCCAGTGTGGCCCGCGCTTCTTGCGCCAGTGCGCCACCATGCCGAACTGTGAAAGCGTGAAAGCGAGAAATGCGCCTACCGCATAAAGCGGAATGAGTCGATCGGTAATCCCGCCGAACAGAACGAGTAAGGCGCCGGTCAACACCGCGAGAATGATGATCCCGTACGTGTAGACCAGCCGCCTCCCACGAAACGCAAAAACGTGCGGAAGATAATTGTCGAGCGCGATCGAGCGGCAAAGCCGCGGGAAGTCCGCGAACGCCGTATTGGCCGAGAGCGAGAGCACCAGAAGTATCGAAGCAATCGTGACGTAGTAAAAAGCTCCGCGCCCAAACACCGCCATAACGATCAGCGAGAGCAAGCTCTGATAACCGGCCTTGCTCGGATCAGTCGCCGTAATGCCGTAACTCTTCGCCAGATACGAAATTCCCGCAAGCAAAACCGCAAGAATCAAAATCACAATGGTCAGCGTCCGCTGCGCGTTCTTCACACCCGGATCGCGAAACGCCTTCACGCCATTGCTGACCGCCTCAACACCTGTAAGCGCCGCACACCCGCTGGAAAACGCCTTCAGCAGCAACCAGATGCTTACTGCCTCAACCGCCGCCGGCGGAGCCGGCATCGCCGCAAGAGGCGCGGGATGCCCTCCCGACGCAAACACCCGAAAAATTCCAGCCGCGATCGTGATCCCCAACGTGCCGACAAACAGGTACGTCGGAAACATGAACGCCAACCCCGCCTCGCGCAGCCCCCGCAAATTCAGAATCGTGATGATGATGAGAATCCCGACACAGAGCCCAACCATGTGCGAATGAAGCTGTGGAACCGCCGAAACCAGCGCCCCAACTCCCGCCGAAATCCCCACCGCCGCCGTCAAAATGTAGTCGGTAAGCAGCGCCGCCGCCGCGAGCAACCCCGGCAGCGCCCCGAGGTTAGACCGCGCCACCGTATACGACCCGCCGCCATTCGGATACGCCTCGATCGTCTGCCGATACGAAAAAAACACAATCACCAGCAGCACAATGATCGCCGTACTCAGTGGCAGCACATACCGCAGCCCAACAAGCCCGAGCGGAATCAGCAAGCTGAGCGCCGCTTCCGGCCCATACGCCGCAGAACTCAGCGCATCCAGCCCAAAAATCGGAATGCCCCGCCCGGGCCCAATCTGCTCAGCACGCTCTTCGTTGGTCGCGAGCGGTTTTCCGACAAGGAGGTCGAGGATATTCATGGAGTGAGCCGCTTCACATTGCAGCGCATTTCATTCTTCGTATTTCATTTCTTCCGGATGCGTTCTTGCGTCGGCTGCCGCTTTGCCCGACGCCGCAGCGACCACGGTACGCCCGTTTGATGCGCGGCTCAGCGGCGGAGAATCATTTGGAATTACCCAGCGCGAAAAGTCAATTCGGTGGACTCAGCATCAAGCCGTTGCACGCAAACACAAAGCCTCATCTCGCCGTCGATGCCGCACTCCCCCTCACTCACTGTCAGCCGCGACGGCGCCTGTTATCAGTTGCTGGCGGTGCCATTCTTGACAGTGCCAACGTATCGGCGTAAAGTATGGAGTTTTTAAATGGCCCCGAAAGCCAGCAGGATAGGGGCGGGACTCCAAATGGACAAGAAACGGCTCGAGTACTACAAAAAGAAATTGACCACGCGACGCGAAGAACTCATGAAGACCATCGCGCGCACTGAAGAAGAAGGACGCCAGGCTGACGACGATCCGACCGTCGATCTCGCGGACAAGGCCGCAAACTCATACACGAAGGAATTTCTCTTCGGCATGACGAACACCGACCGCACCATTCTCAACATGATCGACGAGGCGCTCAAGCGCATTCGCACGAACGAGTACGGTGCGTGCCTGACCTGTCAGGAAGAGATGCAGACGAAGCGCCTGGAAGCAGTACCCTGGGCAAAGAACTGTATTTCCTGCCAGGAAAAAATCGAGCAGGGATTGATCTAAAGCTCAGTACGCAACCGTTCGTCGCAATTACGCGGAGCCCGCATCTCGGGCTCCGCATCTCTTTTGCGAGAGCCGATAGCAGCACATAATTTATACTCACTATTATCTATCAGTACATGATAGCCTGTCGCCATGTTGCGACAGCTGTTCGGCGACGCCGGTGACGCGCTCGTTAGCGTCTTTTTCCCCGCCGGCTGCCGACTTTGCGAACGCCTCCTAACCCGCTGCTCCCGCCTCCCAATCTGCGAACAATGCCTCGGCTCGTTTCCCGCGCTGCCAGCGCGCGTCTGCGCAATCTGCGGCTCGCCCAATCTGCCCGCAACCACTCTCGACACAAACGCCGCGGACGCGGAAGCACAATCCACCTGCCTCGATTGCGCCACCCGCACTTACCGCTTCGTGCGCGCCCGCAGCTACGCCGCCTACCTCGGCCCGATCGTGCGAGCCATCGTCCTCCTCAAATTTGAGCGCATCGATCCGCTGGCGTCCTACTTCGGCGACCAACTCGCCTCCGTCGCCAATCGCCACTCGCTAACCGGCAACGCCGCAGCCAGAGCCGACATCGTTGTCCCCGTCCCCCTCCATCGCACCCGCGAGCGCGAACGCGGCTTCAACCAGGCCGAACTCATCGCCCGCGCTACCGCCAAACGCCTGGGCCTCCCCTTCAAGCCCGTCCTCCTCATGCGCACTAAAGCCCGTCCCGACAAGCACATACTGTCCAACGAAGAACGCTGGCGCATCGTACGTGGCGCTTTTGCCACACGTCCAGGCAGCCAAGTTGACAATAAGCGCGTCTTACTGGTAGATGATGTAATGACAACTGGTGCCACGCTCGACGCGTGCGCAGGCGCTTTACTCAAAGCTGGAGCCAAGTCTGTCGTCGGACTAACAGTTGCTAGAGCTGTCAGACGTGAAACGCCGAATGGCATCGGCGGGCTAGAGTAAGTGTAGCCTTAAGGGAGCGCGATGAGCGCACGACGGTTCCATCCTGTCGATTCCCGGGGGCGCCAAACCCCCCAAGCAGCCGGAGACGCTTTGCCCGCCTCAGGCTCGGAGAGTCCTGCCGGCAGTAGAATCCACAATTCATCGCCATTGCGGCGGGCGTCGCTGATGCAGGAGCCTGTCTTGGTCCTCAACGCGACCTACGAGCCCATCAACGTGACCGCCGTACGCCGCGCCATGGTCCTCATGCTCAAGGGCGTCGCCCAAGCCGAGGAACTCCACTCTTCCGAAGTGCATTCCTCAGCCAAAGCCCACCGGGTGCCCTCTGTAATCCGCCTGCTGGCCTACCGCCACATCCCCCAGCAGAGCCGGGCGCTTTCCCGCAAAAATATTCTGTTGAGGGATCGAAACACATGCCAGTTCTGCGGACGGATCTTTCCCGGATCGGAACTGACCCTCGACCACGTCGTGCCCCGCTCGCGAGGGGGCCGTTCATCGTGGGAAAATCTCGTGGCGTGCTGCTACAACTGTAACAACAGCAAAGGCGACCGGACCCCCGAAGAGGCCGGTTTCAAATTGGCACGCCGCCCGCGCCCCTTTACGCTCCACACTTCTCGCCAGCTCATGCGCCTCATCGGCCATCGCGACGAGCGCTGGCGCAAATACCTGTTCTACTAAATTACTTTTCCGCCCTAACGGCGGGAAAGTTCCACAAAAATCGGCCTTTAGCTCCGGCGGCGCAGCCTTTGTAATATTTTTTGTATTCCCGCCAGAAGTCAAAATATATGACTTCTAAATTTTATTGAGAAAAAGGAAACCTTTTTGGCTGGAATGCATCTATAATACTAACTAACCACTTCGAGGACACACCCCGGGAAGCAGTTAAGGCCAAAACCTTAGCTGCTTCTCTCCTTTTGCAGCCGATTTTTCCCGTAAGAAAATTTGAGAAGAAGAAACGCGAAGTCCTTACTTCGTAGACCCTTCGGTGTGTTCGTGTGATTTTCGGACTTGCTTTGCGACGATCGCGCTACGCCGCTCCGGCAGACTGTTTCTTCGCGACCGGAAAACTCTGGAGAGCTTCTTCTTCGTTTTGAAATTCCTGAAAAATTCGATAAAGCTGCGTGATCTTCAAAACTTCTTCCACCTTCGGCGTCAGTCCGACCACTTTCATTTCGCCGCCCTGCTTAATCACGCTCATGTAGCAGTTCACCAACGCGCCGACTCCCGAGCTATCCAGGTAAAGCAAATTGCCCACATTCAGCACGATTTGTTTGTTGCCCTGAGTCATCAGATCGCCGATAGTTTGCCGCAGCACGCCGCTGGCGAACGAAGTTAACTGACCGCTGAGATCTACAATGGAGACACTACCTGTATGACGAATCGCTGCCGAGAAGTTCACGATTTCCTCTTAGGACCCCTAGGACGCCCGAATTGTACATCTTCGCACGCGTCTCCGGAGGTGCAAATTTTATGAACTCTCGGTGAACGCCGAAAACGTGTGAATATCTCGAATTTCGTAGATGATCGTGACGTATCCGCGTTGCTAGCCTACCGCCGCATCACGACTCGCACTCCTCGGCGCCAGCTCTCCGCCAGTCCCACGCACTTTACTTCCATCGGTTGCGCCAAATGGCGTTGCAGTAGCCCCGTAGTCGGATGAAATCGCAGGGCCGGCGCTACTAAATAAACCAGCGGCGGAGCTTTCTGCAATTCCTGTTGAGGAAAGTAGCCGCAATTTGCAAAATCCCCTTGCTCC
>DATAMU010000361.1:0-1779 GCA_036266605.1 Candidatus Acidiferrum sp.
AGCGGCTTGCCGCGACTCAGAACGTGAATCCCCGCCATCGTGATGTCCACGCGATGCGGATCGAACTTCACGCCCGACCGCCCCGCCGCCGCGAACACGCGACCCCAGTTGGGATCGCCGCCCGCGAACGCCGTCTTCACCAGAGGAGAAGTCGCGATCGTCTGCGCAATCTGCCGCGCAGCTGGCTCGCTCTTCGCGCCGCGTACTTCGATTTCAATCACGCGCTGCGCGCCCTCACCGTCGGCAACGATTTGCAACGCCAGCGAATGGCAAACATCCTCCAGCGCCGCCGCAAAATCGCGATGCGCTTTCGTGCCCGCCGCAATCGCCGGAGCTCCAGCCTGCCCGTTCGCCAAAACGAGTAGCGTGTCGTTCGTCGATGTATCGCCGTCGATCGTGATCGAGTTAAATGTGCGCGTCGTCACGTCGGCCAGCGTCTTCTGCAGCAGCCCTGGGGCGATGTTTGCATCCGTCGCGACGAACGAGAGCGTCGTCGCCATATTCGGATGAATCATCCCCGCGCCTTTCGCGCATCCGACCAGATGCACGCGGCGCCCGGCCATTTTGAACGAAGCCGCCGCCGTCTTCGGTTGCGTGTCCGTCGTGCAGATCGCCAGCGAAACTTCCGCAAACGATCGCGCCGACGGCCGCTGCTGCCGCGCAAGTTGCGGCAAGCGGCGCAAGATTTTATCGACTGCAAGCGGCACGCCGATCACGCCCGTCGAGCAAACGAACAATTCGTTCGGTTTGCACTCAACGTGTTTCGCGGCCTCTGCAACGGTGCGTTCGGCAGCGAGCCGTCCTTCTTCGCCCGTTGCGCAGTTCGCGTTGCCAGCATTGATTACCACGCCGCGCATACGTCCCTTCGACGCGCGCAAATTCGCCTTCGACACGAGCACCGGCGGCGCAACCACGAGATTCTGCGTGAACACCGCCGCAGCCGACGCCGGAACCTCGCTCGTAAAGATAGCGAGATCGAGCGCACCTGTTTTTTTCAGGCCGCACGCCGTTGCCGCGAATCGGAATCCTCTTGGGAGTGCTGCTTCAGACAGAGCGTGCTTCATGTCCACTGCTTTTTGCTCGCTCTTTTTCTTGGAAGGTTTGCGTTCATTCTTTGAAGCGATGATCTTGCGAATTCCAGAAACTGTTTCGATGTTGCCCGGTCCCGATGCCGCCTCGATTTTTTTGGCGCTCGAACCGTTGCCGCTCTTGCCGTTCTTTGAGGTGTTAGCTTCAGACCGCCGGAAGTAACCCCCGATCCTCCGCGAGGCCCGCGAATGTTTCCTGTTTCAAATCGACAACATTGGTACCCATTTCATTCTCCTGTTTGAGTTTTGGCCTTCGACTTCGTTCCCGAAGCCTGAGCCATAGATTTTACCTGCAACTGCGCCTGCAAACTCGTAATTCTTTCTTGCAATGCGGCGATCGCGGATTTCACCGAGTCCGCCGCAGTTCCTCCCGGCACTGATTTGGTCGCGATTGCTTTCTCGACCGTCAGCCCCGAAAGAAAATCCTTCTCGAAGAGCGGTGAAATCTTTTGCACGTCTTCGAGCGAAAGCTGCGTCCACGGCTTGTTCTGCCGCTCGGCTTCGCGCAGCACCTTGCCGATGATGTCGTGCGCCTGTCGGAAAGGCAGACCGCGATGCACGAGATAGTCCGCACCCTCGGTTGCGAACAGTACAGGGTTCGACGCGGCGGCGCGCAATCTGTCTCCATTGAATGTCGTCGTTGCGACAGCGCCAGTCGCGATGGCGAGCATTGCAGCGATTTGATCGTGTG
>DATAMU010000362.1:0-3224 GCA_036266605.1 Candidatus Acidiferrum sp.
CGTCAAGACGGTCCGCGACGAGCTCACCGCGATGCTCGGCAAACACGCCAAGCCTCTGTACGCTTCCAAGCCGCCGTCAGTCTGGATGATCGTAGGTCTGCAAGGTTCCGGTAAGACCACCACCACCGGCAAACTTTCCAAATGGCTTCACAATAATGGCCATCGCCCGCTCGTCGTCTCCACCGACGTTTACCGTCCCGCCGCGCGCGAGCAGCTCGCCCAGGTTGCCAAAGCGGTCGGCACCGCGATCTGGCCCGGCAAAGGTACCGACAAGCCGCTCGAAATCGTTCGCGGCGCTATCAAGGAAGCCAAGCTCTCTGCGAGCGACGTCATCCTGGTGGACACTGCGGGTCGTCTCCACATCGACGATGAATTGATGAACGAGCTGAGCAATCTCAAAAAAGAATTGCAGCCCACCGAAATTCTTTTCATCGCCGACGCGATGATCGGTCAGGACGCCGTCAAATCCGCCGGCGAATTCCACAAGCGCCTCGGTCTCACCGGCATTATTCTTACGAAACTCGACGGCGATGCACGCGGCGGCGCCGCCCTCTCGATCGGCAAAGTTACCGGCGCTCCCGTAAAGTTCGTCGGCCTCGGCGAAAAATACGACGCGCTCGAAGGCTTCTTCCCCGAACGCATCGTCTCCCGCATCCTCGGCATGGGCGACTTGATGTCGCTCATCGAACGCGCCGAAGCTGCCGTTGACAAAAAAGCCGCGATGGAGCTCGAACGCAAGCTCCGCAAGGAAGAATTCACGCTCGAAGACTTTCGCGATCAGTTAAAACAAATCCGCAAAATGGGTCCACTCGAACAGCTTGTGGACATGCTTCCAAAAGTTGGCCCGCTCGCCAATCTTCCCAAAGACGCCAAAGTCGACGAGGGCATGTTGAAGCAAGTGGAAGCCATCATCAGCTCCATGACGAATCAGGAGCGCCGCGATCACAACGTCATCGACGGCAAACGCCGCAAGCGCATCGCCGCCGGCAGCGGCACCACCGTCCAGGAAGTGAACCAGGTCCTCAAACAATATCTGCAAATGCGCACAATGATGAAGCAATACGGCGCCATGGCCGCCCGCGCCAAAATGAAAGGCCTCGGCAAACTCGCCGGCATGGGCTGATCCAGATCGCCCGCAAACGCCCCCGCGGCGGCACTCCGACTCCGTTGCAGGGGCGGGGCTCACTCCGCCCAGCGTTAACACGACCACTACGTGATCCGTATCTAGGGGATTTTTTTCGCCGTTTAGTCTTGTGGGTCGGACCTTCAGGTCCGACATTGGAAAGAAGGAAGAAGGGGCTTCAGCCCCTGAAGTAACCGCGCCGCAATGACTCAGCGGCTCGCAAAATACAAATCGGCAACCTTCGCGGCCAGCGCTTCCGGATCGAGATCGGTCCGATTGCAAAGCACAACGATCGACATCGCGTCGCGATTATCGGCTCGCCCGCTCGCCGTCGCGCTCGCGCCGAATCGCTCAATGTAAGTATGAAAGCCCATCGTGTCTCCGTAGTGCCACATGCGCGGATGCCCGCGATACGGATCGAGAAACCATCCGAAGCCATACGCCACCGGAGTTCCCGCAGTGCGATCCTGCCCCGCGGGCCACACTGGCTTCGCGCCGCCCATCAGCGTAGCCGGCGTCAGCGCCGCGCGCATTTCCACTTCGCTCAGCAGCGTGTGCTTTGCCAGCGCTTCATCCCACTTCGCCAGATCACCCACCGACGAATACACTCCGCCATCGCCCAGCGTCGCCGAGGTCGAACTCTGATCGGTCTGTTTCCACGCCCCGCCGTCGCGCGAATGTCCGAATGCGCGAGTCGCGACTTCGTTTTTCCCCTTCTCGTACGCGATCGTCTGATCCATCTTCAGCGGCGCAAAAATCCGCTCGTGCAAAAATTCGCCAAAGCTTTTTCCCGAAACTTTTGCGACAACCAGTCCCAACACGACATATCCCGAATTGCTGTACGCCCATTTCGTCCCGGGCGCAAACTGCGTCATATGCTCTTTCTCGAGCAGCGCCAAGACATCCGCATCGTGAATCTGATTTTCTTCCGTCCACTTCTGTCCGCCGTTTTTCTCTTCCTGCTCCATGAGCGTTTCATAATCGGGAATGCCGGAAATGTGGTGCAGCAAACCGTAGATCGTGATCGTCGCACCGTAGGCGGGGAACTCGGGAAAAATCTCAGCGAGGCTCTGTTCGTACTTGAGCTTCTTGTCGTGCACGAGCAGCATAATCGCCATCGCCGTAAATTGTTTTGTGCAGGAAGCCAGCCGGAAATTCGTTTCCGCATCGATCGCTGCGCGCGAATTCAAATCGCGCACGCCGTAGCCATGTTCAAAAACTGTGCGACCGCCGCGTCGCACCAGCACCGCCACTCCCGGCGAATTCCCATCGCTCAAAGGCGCGAAGATAGCCTCTATTTTGGGTATCATCAGGTCCTCGGCCACACCGTTCCCGGGAAGGCCCGCTCCACGGACATGAGCGCTCAGCGCCACTGCAACGCACAGCAGCAAGAACGAAGCTATGAAAGGGGAAAGTCGCGCGATTCGCATGGGCTGTATCCTCCCGAACTGAACGCTGCGCGGCCGCAGCATATCACCAGGGCCACTCAGGGCCGAATGCCTATCCAGCATTCATCAGCCCGTAACAACGGTGCGCTATTTCTCTGCGTCCCATACAAGAGACCTCTATGAAACGCCAAGCGCTCGACGATCCGCGCCACTATCTCAACCGCCACGTAGAGTGGCTCGAATTCAATCGCCGTGTGCTTGAAGAGGCGCGTGATATCGGCAACCCGCTTCTCGAACGCGTCAAATTCCTGGCCATCACCGCCAATAACCTAGATGAGTTCGTCGAAATCCGAGTTTCCAGTTTTTTGCAACGGATCGAACACGGTTCGACCGAGATCAGTCCGGATGGACTGACCACCGAGCAGGAACTCGAAAAAATATCGGCGGCGATGCACGTCTTCGTCCGCGATCAATACAAATGCTGGAACGACGAGCTTTTGCCGGCGCTGGCGAAACAGAACATCAAAGTCACGTCCACGGGCGAGCTAGATGCCAAGGCGCTGAAGTTCACGAAGAATTTTTACGATCGACGTGTCTATCCGATGCTTACGCCGGTCACGGTCGATCCTTCCCATCCGTTTCCACACGTGCTCAACAAAGCGCTGTGCATCGCGTTTCTTCTACAGAAAAAGCGCAATGGAAACGGCAAGCCG
>DATAMU010000363.1:0-4424 GCA_036266605.1 Candidatus Acidiferrum sp.
ATCACCGGATACCCAACAATCTGCCCCGGCCCGTGATACGTAATATCACCACCGCGATTCGTCGCGTGAAACTCCACGCCCTTCTGCGCCAGCACCCGCTCCGACGCCAGCAAATTCTCGCGCTTCCCGCTGCGCCCCAGCGTAATCACATGCGGATGCTCGCACAGCAGCAAAACATCGCCGATCGCCTCAGCCTTCCGCGCCGCCACGATCCTCCGTTGCAGTGCGTACGCCTCCTCAAACCCAATCAACCCAAGATCGACAATCCAGCACGCATTCATCTTCGTCCGCGCTTCCCCTGCCTTATATTCTCCGCTCGCCTGCGCCGCGTTCCTCGCTTCCTCCGCGAACCTCGGCGCTCCTCTGCGTCTCTGCGTTATCTTTTTTCCTTCTTCGCTTTCGACTTTCAACTGTCGACTGTCAACTTCTTCCTCTTACACGTTAATCTGCAATCCCTTCACGCTTGCAAACCCATCGCCCATCGCTTCCCAAACCGTCGGATGCGCGTGAATCATCTCCATCATGTGATCCACCGTGCCTTCGAGGTGCAGCACCGCCGCCGCCTCCGCCAAAATTTCCGTCGCCAGCGGCCCGATGATGTGCACGCCAAGCACTTCGCCATACTTCTCGTCCGACACAACCTTGATGAATCCGCCGTGGTTCCCGAGAATCGTCGCCTTGCTGTTCCCCACGAACGGGAACTTTCCAACCTTCACCGCGTGCCCCGCCTCGCGCGCCTGCTTTTCCGTCAATCCGATCGACCCAATCTGCGGCTCGCAATACGTGCAATTCGGAATGCGCGTCTTCACGATCGGAGGCGGCTGCTTCCCCGCGATATGCGTCACTGCCGCGATGCCTTCCATCCCCGCCGCGTGCGCCAGTTGCGGCAATCCCGCCACGATGTCGCCGACCGCATACAACCCCGGCTCGTCCGTCTCCATATAAGGACCGACGTGCACAAACCCGCGCTCCACCTTCGCCTTCGATTTTTCCAGCCCGCACCCGTCCGTCATCGGCTGGCGGCCCACCGCAAGTAAAAGCTTCTCCGCCGCCAGCGTCTGCGTCTTCCCATCCTTATCCTTAAACGTCACCGTGACGCCCTTCGCGTCCTTCTTCACCGACTGCACCATGCTCGACGTGTAAATCTGAATCCCGCGCTTCTTGTAAGTCTTATCGAGCTCCGCCGAAATTTCTTCATCCTCGACAGGCACAACGCGCGGCAGCGCCTCCAGAATCGTCACCTGTGTCCCAAACGAGTTGTAGATCGACGCAAACTCCACACCCACAGCACCCGCGCCCACAATGATCAACGACTTTGGAATGGCCGGCAGCTCCAATATCGACCGATTCGTCAAAATCTGCTTGTGATCCGGCTCAATCCCCGGCAGAGAGCGCGCCTCCGATCCGCTGATCAGCAACACGTTCGACGCCTCGATCATCGTCTTCTTGCCGTCTTTCTCGACGCTGACCTTGCCCGGCCCCTCGTACCGCCCCCAGCCCTGCACCCACTCCACCTTATTCTTCTTAAATAGAAACTCGATCCCCTTCGCGTGCTTCTTCACAATCTTTTCTTTGCGCCCGATAATATTCGCCCAATTGATCTTCAGCCCACTGACGTCAAATCCCAGCTCCGCGCCATTCTTAAAATGTTCGTAAACATCCGCGTGATGCAGCAGCACTTTCGTCGGTATGCACCCGACGTGCAAGCACGTCCCGCCCAGAAACGGATCCTTCTCGACAACGATCGTCTTCAGCCCCAACTCGCCCGCCCGGATCGCCGCGATATACCCGCCCGGACCGCTCCCGATAATCGCCACATCGTACTTAGCCACGCGCATTCTCCTTCACGCAGTTCGAAAGTCTCGTTTGACGCAGAAATCTCTGTTGATTTGATGGCAGTCAACCCGCCCGCGATTCTTCCCACCAGTGCGCGAGCAGATTCCTAGACTAGCGTGGACCTGGAAAAAGCAGCCGGCGCTACCCAACGCCGACGGCAACGTCCCGCCAAACCCCAAATTTTACCAGCCGCCCCACCCCACCGCAACTTGCCCAAATCGCACCAGTTTCCACCCAATTTGCCAAGCCAATATGGCCCGGCGAGCGGGGAGATCGGCACGGTCATGTAGGGGCGCAGCATTGCTGCGCCCCAGCTTGCCCAAGCGTAAACCGTCTTCACGGCGACGCTTTTGCCGGCCTGCCACCTGCGCCATTCCTTCACGTCACCCTCGAAACGATTTCCTCTTCCCTAGCGTCCATCACCTTGCGAAACTACCTCCGCCGCGTCTGTAATCGTTTTCTCCCATCAGATCGGCGTGCATCCACATCTTTAGGTGAAGAATGAAACGACCTTCCACGTCGAAGCTTCTCGTCGCCCTACTCGCGACAACTTCTCTGGCGACGGCCATCGCCGCTACGGCCTCCGTTCACCGTCCACAAGACCAGCAGAAGCCCGCCACCCCAGCCGTTCCCGCCGCTGCGCAAAACGGTCCCGCACCGCTCAAAAAACAGCGGCGGCCCGCCCCTCCCGAAAATCCCGAAGCCGCGCGCGGCCAGACGCAATTCACCGCATCGTGCGCGTTCTGCCACGGCGCCGACGCCACCGGCGCCCGCGGCCCCGATTTGCTGCGCTCTCCCGTCGTCGCCCACGACGTGAAAGGCAACCTGATCGGCGACGTCGTCCACAACGGGCGCCCTGACAAGGGCATGCCCGCGCTTCCGCTCACCGACGCGCAAATCGCCGACATCGCCGCCTATCTCCACTGGCGCATCGCCGAAGGGCTTTCATCGTCCGAAGTCCCCAACGGCTACCCCGCCGAAAAATTGCTCACCGGAAATGCGCAAGCCGGGAAAGCGTTCTTTGAAGGTCAAGGTGGCTGCACGAAGTGCCACTCCGCCACCGGCGATCTCGCCAACGTTTCCGGAAAATATTCCGCCGTCGATCTCGAAGCCCAGATGCTCTATCCCGAAGGAAATTTCAAATCCGCTAAAATAACAACGAAATCCGGCGAAGTCGTCGAAGGCAAACTCGATCACCTCGACGAATTTTCCGTCGCCATCACCGACGCCAACGGGTGGTTCCATGCCTACTCGCCCAGCGAAGTCAAAGTCGAAGTGACCGACAAGCTCGCCGCGCACCGCGCCTTACTCAACACGCTCACACAAAAGCAGATGCACGATCTCTACGCCTACGTGCACACGCTCGAAACGGGGGCCAAATGAGCGTGCCAAGAATCAATCGAGAAGAACTGCGTTCAACGCCCGCTCTCGTCAAGCTGCGCTATTCCGCTTGCTTCCTCCGTGAACCTCTGCGCTCTCTGCGTCTCTGCGTTATCTTTTTCCGAGGGAGTGGGAGCATGCGAACTTTCCGCCATCTTCTCGGCGCCGCGATCGCGCTGCTCCTTCTCGTAGCCACGCACGCGCCATCGTCGAAAGCGCAAGGCCTAGATCCGCAAGCCCTCGTTCAAAAACAAGCGACCGACACCTGGCCCACCTACAATGGCGATTACTCCGGCCGACGTTACTCCCCGCTCGATCAAATCAACGCCGACAACGTGAATCAACTCACGCTCGCGTGGATCTATCGCACGCACGGCCAGGGCATCAAAGCCACATCGCTCGAAGTCAACGGCATTCTCTATTTCACCGTCCCCGACAACGTTTACGCCATCGACGCGCGCTTCGGTCTCCCCATCTGGCATTTCGAACGCAAAGTCGCCGGCGATCACATCGGCCATCGCGGCGTCGCCATGCTCGGCGACAAACTTTATTTCACGACGTCCGATGCGCACCTGCTCTGCCTCACCGCGAAAGACGGCAAGCTGGTCTGGGATGTCGAACTCGCCGACGCCAAACTCGGATACTTCGCCACCATGGCGCCGCTCGTCGTCAAAAATCACATCATCGCCGGCGTTTCGGGCGACTCCACCGACATTCGCGGTGAGTTGACTTCCGTCGATCCCGACACCGGCAGAGTGCAGTGGAAGTTTTACACCGAGCCCGACCCCGGCCAGCCCGGCTCCGAAACCTGGCCCGACACTGACGCGCTCATGCACGGTGGCGGCATGACTTGGATGACCGGCACTTACGATCCCGAACTCAACCTTTTGTATTGGGGCACCGGCAATCCCAATCCCGTTCTTGTCGGCGATCGTCGCGAAGGCGACAACCTCTACACCTGCTCGATCGTCGCGCTTAATCCCGACACCGGAAAATTGCAATGGGCGTTTCAGCCGTCACCGCACGATCTTCACGATTGGGACGCGGTGCAAACGCCGATTCTTTTTGACGAAGCCTACAAAGGGAAGCAGCGCAAATTATTAGCGCAAGCCAGCCGCAACGGATTTTATTTCCTGCTCGATCGCACCACCGGCGAACATCTCGCCACCAGCGAATTCATCGATCAAACCTGGGCCAGCGGCGTCGAT
>DATAMU010000364.1:0-4574 GCA_036266605.1 Candidatus Acidiferrum sp.
CACTCGACTTGGCCGGCATCGCGGAAGCTCGACGAGCGGCCGCGAACGCGGCAGTCGCAAAAGCCCGCGCGGAGATTGCGTCTCGAGGACTGGTCGTGACCGTCGTTGAAACCTACTACGGTGTCGCGGCGTCTGCGCGAAAGCTCGATGTCGCGCAAAAAGCCGCCGACGAAGGCGACCGTTTCCTGAAGCTGACCAATGAGCTTGAAAAAGGCGGCGAGGTCGCGCATTCCGACGTCATCAAGGCAGAACTTCAAGCGAACGATCGGCGGCGACAGTTGCAGGAAGCCAAGCTTGCGCTTCTCAATGCGCGGCTAGACCTGGCGGTGCTCATCTTTCCAAACTTCGACGAAAATTATGAACTCGCCGACGACCTGCATGCTCCCGTAACCCTGGCATCTTCAGATGAGGTGGAGGCGCGTGCCGCTCGCGACAACCCTGACATCCGCGCAGCTCTTGAAACCGTGAACGCCGCAAGTCACGGAGTTTCAGCCGCCCGAGCGGGCTATCTTCCAGGGCTGGATCTCGACTATTTCTACGGAATCGACGCGACGCACTTCGCCACGAAAACGAACGGCGTCTCGAACCTGGGCTCATCGGCGATCGCGACAGTGAACATCCCTGTCTGGAATTGGGGCGCGACCCAAAGCAAGATCAAGCAAGCCGAATTTCAACGCGATCAGGCGAAGCGCGAATTGTCTCTCGCTCAAAGAAAACTCCTCGCCGAACTGAAATCGCTTTACGCCGAAGCGCAAACCGCCGCCGATGAACTATCGAGCCTGCAGCGATCCGCAGAGCTGGGTACCGAAAGCCTGAGGCTCATCACGTTGCGCTACAAGAACGGCGAATCTACCGTCCTGGAAGTGGTGGACGCGCAAACGACCGCGGCTCTGGCCGACACCGCCTATGAAGACGGCGCCGTACGCTATCGCGTCGCGCTGGCCAACCTTCAAACGCTCACGGGAGAACTAACGACGCCATGAAAGCTTGGTGTGCATTGTTGCTCGGGCTATCCGCGCTCGCTGGTTGCAGCTCCGCCGAAAAAGAGAAGGAACCGGTCGTGACCGTGCAAACAGCACCGGCGGAACGCCAATCTGTTTCGCAATTCGTATCCGCGGAAGCCGTTGTGTTTCCACTGAAACAAGCCACTGTGTCGCCAAAAATCACCTCGACAGTTGCGGATTTCAAAGTGCAGCGCGGCTCACGCGTCAAGAAAGGCCAGTTGCTCGCGATTCTGGAGAACAAGGATCTCGCGGCCCAAGCCGAAGCGAGTCAGGGCGATTTCGAACAAGCGGACGCAAATTACGCCATCACGGTCAATGCAGGCGTCCCGCAACAGATTCAGAAGGCAGAACTCGATGCGGCCGCGAGCAAAGCAGCATTCGAGGCGGCTCAAAAGGTTTTCGATAGCCGCAAAGAGCTCTTCCAACAAGGCGCGATCCCGCGTCGCGACCTCGACAGCGCTGACGTCGCACTGGCGCAAGCGCGCAGTCAAAACGATCAAGCGCAGAAACAACTCGCCGACCTGCAGCGCATGGGAAAAGAGCAATTGCTTAAGGCCGCGGAAGGAACAAAAGCGTCCGCCGAAGGTCACTATCGCGCGGCGACAGCACAGCTCAGCTATTCCGAGATTCGCAGCCCCATCGACGGCGTTGTTACCGATCGCCCTCTCTATGTCGGCGATCTCGCGACGGCCAACCAGCCGATTCTCACCGTGATGGACACTTCGGCTCTCGTCGCGAAGGCTCACATTCCACAAGTGGACGCGCTGCAAATCAAAGTCGGCGACCCGGCGAAAATTAAAGTCGAAGGCGATGACCAACCCGTGGAAGGTCGCGTCACGCTCGTAAGCCCCGCGCTCGATCCGGGAAGCACGACCGTCGAAGTCTGGGTCGAGACGCGCAAACCAAGCGCCTCCGTGAAGCCGGGAATGACGGTGAATATCGAAATCACCGCGAAGACGGTCAAAGACGCCATCGCCGCTCCAACAAACGCGATTTTCAAGAATGCCGAAGGCGCTTCTTACGTGCTCGTCGCCGGAACCGACAAGAAGGCGCACCAGAAAGTTGTTCAGCTTGGCGCAAGAAATTCCGATCTAACGCAAATCATCAGTGGGATAAACGCCGGCGATCCAATCGTCGTGGCCGGCGGTTATGCCGTTCCGGACGGCACGGCAATCGAAATAGCAAAACCATCAGACGGCGACAAAGACAGTAAGGATAAGCAAAGCGCGCAGCCGGAGAAGGATAAGGACTGAGCGGCGTGCACCCCGTCTCTCCCATCAGCGTCAAAACGCAGACGCCGCCGTGGTTTGAGCGGCTCTCGCGACCTATTATTTTCTTCACGATCGCGTTGGCGCTGGTTGGCGCGTACCTCGCTTTTTCCATCCCAGTTTCCGTTTTTCCGAGCACAGATTTTCCGCGCGTCGTGATTGCCGTGGACAACGGTGTCGCTCCGATCGATCAAATGCTCGTGACGATCACCAAGCCCATCGAGGAGGCGGTCAACAGCGTTCCCGGATTGCAGACCGTCCGCTCGATCACCAGCCGCGGCTCCGCCGAGGTCGATCTTTTCTTCGACTGGCACTCCGACATGATCCTGACGCTGCAACGCGTCGATGCCGTAGTAGCTCAACTTCAGTCCGAACTCCCGGCCACGGCGAAGGTTCAAACGCATCGTCTTACTTTCGCCGCTTTCCCGATCATCGGTTACAGCCTCACATCCGATACCGTTCCGCCGGAACATCTTTGGGAAATCGCGACGTACGACATCAAGCCACGCCTCAACCGGCTCGATGGCGTGGCAACCGTTGTGGTTCAAGGTGGGCGCGTCCCCGAGTTTCAAATTACGCCTGACCCTGCGCGCCTGCCGGTTGCCGGTGTGACCGTCTCCGACATCCTCGACGCAGTTCGCCGCACAAATCTGATCGATTCGCCCGGCTTGATCGAGAGCGAGCATCACCTGGTGCTTGGTCTCGTAAGTGGACAAGTTCGCTCTGCCGAACAACTCGGCCAAATCGTCGTGAAAACCTCGCCCGCAGGTGTGCCGATTCGAATCGGTGACATCGCGACAGTCGCACCATCTGTCGCGCCCGTCTACACGATGGTCACCGCAAATGGAAAGCCTGCCGTGCTGCTCAACCTGACCCGGCAGCCCGACAGCAACACCCTTCAGGTCGCAAACGAAGTTCACGCGTTGATTCAGCAGCTGGAGCCAACACTTCCAAAAGGTGTGCGGATTCAACCGTTCTACGACCAGTCGCTGATCGTTCACGAATCAATCTCGAGCGTTCGCGACGCTGTGCTCATTGGCATCATTCTGTCGTCCATTGTTCTCGTGCTGTTTCTGCGAGATTGGGGCACATCTCTCGTCGCCGGGCTCGTCATCCCAGTCACGCTGCTGATCACCTTCATCGTTCTCAAAGTTGCGGGGCAGAGTTTCGATCTGATGACCCTTGGGGGTCTTGCCGCCGCGGTCGGACTCGTGATCGACGACGCGATCGTGGTGCTGGAGAACATCGTCCTCCACCGCGACCTCGGACAAGACCGCTTCGAAGCCATTCGAAAAGCGCTGCGTGAACTCACGGTGCCTCTCCTTGGCTCCACGATCACGCCCATCGTCGTTTTCTTGCCGCTCGTCGCAATGACCGGCGTTAACGGTACTTTCTTTCGCGCGCTCGCAATCACCATGACGGTTTCGTTGCTCACATCGCTGTTTCTGGCGCTAACGTGGACTCCGACACTGAGTTTGTATTTAGTTCGCAGGAAGAACATCGAGCGGGTCGAAGACACTACTTCCATCGACGATTCTCAAACGGCCAGACTACTTGCTGAGGATGGTCACCTCACCGGCTTCTTCGGCAAAGTGGTCGCGCGTTACGAAAATGTGATGCGCTTGGTCATCAAGCGACCCCTTGCTCTTGTCGCTGCTGTCGTAGTGATCGTCGTCCTTTCGGTCGTCAGCTATAAGTTTCTTGGTAGCGACTTGCTCCCAGAGATGGACGAAGGCGGTTTCATTCTCGACTACCACACTCCGCCCGGCAGCTCGCTCAGCGAATCAAATCGCATCCTTCTGCACATCGAGGAAATCCTCAAGGCCACGCCCGAAGTCGAGAACACCTCTCGCCGAACAGGTCTTGAGCTGGGTCTGGCTGCGGTAACCGAAGTCAATCGCGGTGACTTCACCGTAAAGCTCAAATCGAAACGTAGTCGCTCGATCGACGAGATCACGTCCGACCTTCGCGCGCAGATCGAATCCTCCGAACCGGCGACGAAAGTCGAGTTTGCACAGATCCTCCAGGACATGGTCGGCGATCTCAGCAATCAGCCTGAACCTGTCGTGATTCGCCTGTATTCGCAGGACGGAAAATTGCTCAACGAGACCGGCCCGCGTGTCGCCGATGCTATCAGCAAAGTTCCGGGTGTCGTCGACATTCTCAACGGTGTCGAAGACGCAATCAGCGGACCTGCCGTGACATTTCAAATCAATCCGACCACGGCCGCGCGTGCCGGCTTTACGCCGGAAGAAGTTTCCGTCGACGCGTCCGCAATTCTAGAAGGCGAGCCGGCTGCAAC
>DATAMU010000365.1:0-4260 GCA_036266605.1 Candidatus Acidiferrum sp.
TAAGTAGTGGTTATACCGACCTGGGCTAGAAAAGAAGACCACCTGGACCGTTGACAAGCTATTCGCCGCGAAGAGCGACGTGATGGACGGCGCGGGCCACAATCTCGTCACCGCATATGCGGCGCTTCGACCGGATGGGCAATGGTCGCTGATGGTGGTGAACAAAGATCAAGAGAATTCACACGAAGTAAGCATCGCGTTCGATGGAGCGAAAACCGGTAGCGGCACGGCGAGCGGGTTCGCCGTCAAGTCGACGTCATCAGTTTTGGCGCCGCACAATATCAAGGGCACGCGTCACCGTCCGGTGGTCATGCCGATCCGGATGGCCCCTCGGTGCGCTCAACCGTGAACGCAACAGCCGCGACAAAGTTCACCTTGCCGGCGGCATCGGTGTCGGTACTTCGAGGCAAAATCGCAAAATAGTCAGCTAACGCGGCAACCCGTTTGCCCGATACCGCCATTCACCCTCTGTAAACGCCCGATGAGCGCGGACCGAGCCCTAAGTGTGCTATGTTGCTGTGCGGTCCGGAGAGCGTTCAATGAAGAGTCTGTTCGTTGGGAATCTCAATTTTCAAACAAGTGAAGGCGAGCTGCGTGCACTGTTCGAACCGTTCGGCGCAGTAACTCGCGTGCATATGGCTATGGATCGCGAAACTGGTCGAGCACGAGGATTCGCATTCGTCGAAATGCCGAACGATGAAGAAGCGGCCAAGGCAATTTCAGGCTTGGACGGAACGATGTCTGGCGGGCGCCAGCTCAAGGTAAACGAAGCGCGTCCCCGTGGCGAAGGCGGTGGGCCTCCGCGCGGCGGCAATCGTGGTGGCGGCTTTGGCGGAAACCGTGGCGGCGGTGGTGGCTATGGCGGCGGCAATTCGGGCGGCGGTGGCGGTGGAAAAGGCAAAGGCGGCGGCCGCGGCCGCGATCGATTTTCGAACGAAGACTACAGCGAGTCGGTTCGCCAGCCTCGCGAACCGCGTTGGTAGCGGCTCACGCTGACAATTGCCCGAACGGACGCGATGTTGCAGCTTCCCACGAAAAAGGGCTGAGACGCCGATCAGAGTTTTGAGGTTTATCGCGACGGAAAATGGCTGGTTGCAATTTCCGTAACGACAAGTGCCGCGCGCAATCACTCCCGCGCTACACCACCACAAAGACTCCTGCGACGGGTCGAACGATTCACTTCTTCAACAGCAAACACCACGAAAAGCTACCGCGTCGGCGCGATCTCAAGCTGATCGCCGATTCTCGTCCCAGAGCGATAAATCGTGTGTGGGGGAAGCTCCAACACGCTCGTCGCCTTGAGTGACACTTTCGAGATACGGAACGGACGAACATATTCCTCGACGTGGACAACTTGTTTGTCTTTACCGAGGAAAATCAGATCGATCGGAAAAAGCATTCCGATCGTATGAACGCCACGAGACGGAACAATCCAAAGGCCTCGGCCGAGCTGAGCCCAGCGTCGCGTCTTACCGAGAAGCCCGACGAGCCGAGTGAAATAGCTGTCGGCAAGAAGAGCTTCCGTTGCGACGAAGGTCTCGCGCGTCTTGTTATAAACGTACAGCGAACTGGAATGACCGTTTGTCGTGGCCATGGATCTACCGCCCTGCTCCCGTGAAACTGGCTTCAGTCAAACTATGATTGCTATTCAATCGACTTGCGTTTACGGCGCCAAATGATGATGAACAGCACGAGAACGGCAAGCGCTCCCGCAACGACGCGAATGAGAGTTACGTTGTCCATTGCACTTCTCCTTTCCAGCGTCTCGCTCCCGCGAATTTCACAGGGTCACGAGTTTGCTGAGATCAATGACCCAGTGCCGGCATCAACTGCCGGAACAGCGTGATCACAGCAGGGCCCAAAATCACCACCATCAGGGCGGGGAAAATGAAAAAGATGAGCGGCGGCACCATCTTGACGGTGGTCTTCGCGCTCATTTCCTCGGCGCGTTGCCTGCGTTTGGTGCGCAGGTCGTCGGAAAAAACACGCAACGACTGAGCGACGCTGGTTCCGAAGCGATCGGTCTGCACCAACATGGCGACGAGGCTTTTGATGTCTTCGAGGCCCGTGCGGCGGGCAAGTTCGCGCAGCGCTTCGATTCGCGTCTTGCCGATGCGCATCTCGAGGTTGACGAGCTGCAGCTCTTCGCTGAGCTCGTGATGCGTAATGCGCAGCTCTTGCGAAACCTTCATCAACGCTTGATCGAGGCCAAGGCCCGACTCGACGCAAATCACAAGCAGATCCAGGCCGTCGGGAAGGCCGCGGCGAATCTTCCCTTGGCGCGCATTAACGCGCCACGTCAGGAACATGTCGGGGAACAAATAGCCAAGCGCGAGCGCAACCAGCGGAAACATAATTGGATTCCACTTGTAAGCACCCGTCGCAAAAGTGAGTCCAACGAACACGATCGGCGTGAGGATCTTAAATCCCCGCATCGCCGCGAGCGCATTGCTGCTCCGATAGCCGGCCCGTATGAGAAGTAGCTGCGTACGCGGTGTGCCTGATGACGCATCACCACCCGGAACCAGCTTGCTCAGTCCAGCAAGCGTATTTCGCACGTTCTCTTTTTGTTTCTCGACGAAACTGTCTTCCTCGACTCTGGGCGCGGCGGTATTTGCCAACCGTGAAAGGCGCTCGGCTACGGCGCCTCCCTGCGACGAGAACGCATAGAACAGGGCGGCCAGCACGCCGAAAGTGGCGAGAAACGTCAGCGCTGTGATTGCCCAAAGCATTGCCTAAGACTCCTCAAAAAACTGCAAATCAAAATGTCGAAACCGCCCACCGAAACTCGAAACTCGAAACTCGAAACTCGAAACTCGAAACTCGAAACTCGAAACTCGAAACTCGAAACTCGAAACTCGAAACTCTCTAAACCTCGATGTGAATAATCTTCCAGATCACCAGCGAACCAATGACCTGCATAATGCCGGCTACGGTAAGTGCGAGCATGCCTTTGGGATCGTGAAACAAGATCCCGATATAGGCCGGATTCATCACCATCAGGATCAACATCATGAAAACCGGTAGCGCGATCAGGATGCCGGCAGTCAAACGGCCCTGTGCCGTACGCACCCGCACTTCGCGATAAATTCGGAACCGATCACGGATGACACGCGCGAGCCCGTCCAAAATTTCGGCGAGGTTACCACCTGTCTCTTTCTGAATGAGCAGTGCCGTCACAAAAAAGCGCACGTCGATCGACGGAATCCGCTCGGTCATATTTAGCAACGCATCGCGAAGTGGAAGACCGAAGTTCTGCTCTTCGAACGTTGTGCGGAATTCGCTCGCGATCGGTTCCGGCGATTCCTTCGCGATCATTTCAAGGCCCGTTGTGAACGCGTGACCCGCGCGAACGGCCCGGCCAAGCAAATCGAGCGCCTCCGGAAATCGTTCCTCAAATGCGCGAAGCCGCTTCTGTCGCAGATACATCACAACGCCGTACGGCACCGCGCCGAGGCACAAGCCGATCAATATGCCAACCGGAAAAACCGGAATGAAAAGTCCGGAAGCGACCATCGTTCCCAGGCAAAGGCACGCGCTGATCAAAATCAACTTGCCGGCCTTCATCGTGAGCCCGGCCTGCGAGATCCGTTCTTGCAGCCGTATTGACCACGACCAGTGGAGCATCAGGCGGTGAACCGCAGGCACGCTGCTCAACATTTCGTCGCGTGCCAGCTTCAGGCCCATCGACACGTCGCCACGCCGCTCCGCCTTGCGTACCGCTTCCATGCGGCGCCGCACCACTTCCTGCTTGGTGTCGGCCCCGACCATCGTCCAAATACCGAGGAACACGACGATGACGATCAGGAATGTGAGCGCAAATACGAGCAAGCCCATAGCGAATCCTCTACAGCGAGTAGCCTTTCACCGCGTAATCGAAACAAGATCGAGCCTTCATCAGAACTCCGCGTGCTGGAAGTCGAACATCGAGATCGGTAGATGGATTCCCGAAACTTGCAGCTTTTCCGCAAACTTCGGACGAATCCCCGTTGGCACAAACTCACCAGAGACTTCGCCGTTGTCGCGTATACCCTTTTTGCGAAATACGAAGATGTCTTGCATCGAGACGATGTCGCCTTCCATACCGGTGATTTCGGAGAGCGCGATCACTTTGCGCGTGCCGTCGCTGAGGCGGCTGACCTGCACGACCACGTCGATTGCCGAGGCGATCTGACGCCGAATCGCGCTATCAGGAATGTTGAGGCTGCCCATCGCGACCATCGTCTCGAGGCGGCTCAAAGCGTCCCGCGGAGTGTTCGC